>JACQPF010000285.1 GCA_016207625.1 Elusimicrobiota bacterium
GCTCCGCAATATGGCGCCGAGGTTGTGGGGATCTTCGATCCCGTCCAAAAGCAGGAGCGGCGAAGTGGACTCGAGGACGTCTTCCAGCGCGGCGTAGGCGAAGGCCGCGGCGCGCGCCACAACGCCTTGGTGGTTCGCCGTGCGGGTCATCTCGTTCAGCCGGGTCCGGTCCACCCACTGAAAAACGATGTTCTTCTCCTTCGCCAGGCGGACGATCTCCTCGATGGGGCCGCCCGCGCCCCCGCGCAAAATCCAGAGCTTGTTGATTTGGCGCGGACCTGGAGATCGCAGGATCTCCAGCACCGGGTGGCGCCCGTAGATGAGGTCTTGGTCCGAATCTTTTTCCATTCCCGTCATTCTTTCCTCCACCAGCGCGGGCCCTGCGGCGTGTCTTCGACGACGATTTGCCGCGCGGAAAGCTCGGCCCGGATCCGGTCGGCCTCCGCCCAGTTCTTCCCTTTGCGGGCGGCCTCGCGTCGGCTGATGAGATCGTTGACCACCTCGTCTCCCTCGTCCACCGCCGCCTGGAGGGGCACGCCCATTACCTCTCGAAAGGCCTGAAGGACGAGGCTCAAGCCCTTCTCCAGGCTTGCGGTGTGAATGGCTTTGTGGGTGGCGGTGCGCGTGTTCAGGGCGCCGAGGAGCTCAAAGAGGGCGGCCAGGGCTTGAGGCGAATTGAAGTCGTCCGAGAGGGCCGCGTCGAAATCTTCATTGAACTTGGCGAAGAGAGCCTCCAAAACCTTGTCGTCCTGCCGGTCGGTGCCGAATTGAGCCCGCAGGGTCGCCTTCAGGCGCCGGACCGTTTCCTCCGCGTTCTGAAGGGTGGACGCCGCCTTGGTCAAAAGCTCGTCGGAAACCTCGAGCGGGGTGCGGTAATGCTGGGAGAGGAGCAACAGGCGCACCGCGCGGGGATCGTATTTCGCGAAGATGTCGGAGAGGGAAAAGAAGTTGCCCAGGGATTTGGACATTTTCTCTTTATTCACCGTCACGAAACCGTTGTGGATCCAGTACCTCGCGAATGGTTTCCCGGTCGCCCCCTCGGCCTGAGCGATTTCGTTTTCGTGATGCGGAAAAATCAGGTCCTGCCCGCCGCCGTGGATGTCGAAGGTTTCCGCGTTTAAGTTGACGAGGCTCATCACCGAGCATTCGATGTGCCATCCGGGACGGCCTTTCCCCCAGGGCGAATCCCAGGCGGGCTCTCCCGGCTTGGCGGCCTTCCAGAGGGCGAAGTCCAGGGGGTCGCGCTTGCGCTCGTCCACGTCCACGCGCGCGCCGGACTTCAAGTCGTCCAGAGACCTCTTGGAAAGCTTCCCATATCCCGGGAAGGAGCGCACCGCGTAGTACACGTCCCCCTCGACGGCATACGCCAAACCTTTTTCCACCAGCGTCCCGATGGACGCCACGATGGGAGGGATGTGCTGCGTCACGCGCGGGTAGGCGCCGGCGCGCTCGATGTTCAGCCGGTCCATCTTGCCGAAGTAGTCCTGGATGCAGCGCTCCGCGAGGACCGACGGATCTTCGCCGCGCTCCCGGGCGCGCCGGATAATTTTATCGTCGATATCGGTGAAGTTCTGAACGTGGGCGACTTCGTACCCCAGGCGCCGGAGGGACCGCCGAATGAAATCGAAAACGACATAGCAGCGCGCGTGGCCGAGGTGGGATTCGTCGTACGGCGTCACCCCGCAGACGTACATCTTCACCCGGCCGGGGTCCAACGGCTGGAAGGGTTCTTTTTTCCCGGAAAGCGTGTTGTGGATGTGCAGAGCCATGATTCGTCCTTTGCGCTCAACGAGCCCGGCGAAGCTTTTTCTCCAACGTCGCCACGGCCACCGCCGCGATGCCCTCTTTTTTCCCGACGAAACCCATGCCTTCGTTGGTTTTGGCCTTCACGCTGACGTTTTCGATCGGGACGTTCAGCGCGTGGCCGATTTTCGCGCGCATGCGGTTCTTGTAGGGCCCGAGCTTAGGGACCTCCGCCAAAACGGTCACATCCACGTGAACGATTCGAAACCGGGGAGCGATCCGCCGGGCGGTGTCGGCGAGGAGCCGGAGACTGTCGGCCCCTTTGAAGCGCGGATCGCTGTCCGGGAACAGCGTCCCGATATCGCCGAGGGCCGCCGCGCCCAAGAGAGCGTCGATGAGGGCGTGGAGAGCGGCGTCCGCGTCGGAGTGGCCCTTCAATCCCATTTTAAAAGGGATCCCCACTCCTCCCAACACCAGCTTTCGCCCTTTCACAAAACGATGGCTGTCGTAGCCCCAACCGGTTTGCGTCATCGCCGTCCGGCTTTCATGAGCGCCGCGCAGACCCTCAAATCCTCCGGCACGGTCACCTTGAGGTTTTGAGGCGATCCCAGCACCAGTTCTACCGGGCATCCGGCCTGTTCGGCCCATTGAGCGTCGTCCGTGGGGGGCCTTCGGTCCTTCTGGAAAAATACCTTTTCCGCCGTCCGCCGCCGAAACCCTTGCGGGGTCTGGGCCAGCCACAAACCCTGGCGGGGGATGGTCCGCTCAACGAGAGACTTCCGAGACGTCCCCTTCGCTTTCTTCACGGTATCGGGCACGGGCCAGGCGGCCAGCGCCGCGCCGGTCTTCCGCGCGGCGGCGATCACCCGCCCCACCACCTCGCGCGTGACCAGCGGGCGGGCGGCGTCATGAATCAAAACAACGTCGGCTCGGGGAGAGAGCGCGGAAAAACCGCGCCGGACCGAGTCCGCCCGCTCCTCCCCGCCTTCGACGACGGAGCGGACCTTGCGCAGTTTCCAGTGGCGAACGCAGGCCTCCACCCGCTTCACATGTTCGCGGGGGGCGACGCAGACGATTTCCCCGACAGCGGCGAGGCTTTCGAACGTTTTCAAGGGCCAATACAGGAGGGGCCGGCCTCCTAGGGGCTGGAATTGCTTGGGCCGTTCCGATCGGGGAGCAAAGCGGGCGCCTCGTCCCGCCGCGACCAGGATCACTCCGACGGACATTCTACAGGTCCGTCATCCTTCCGCAGGCTGGTCGTTGGCCGGCGGCTCGTGGGGTTCGTGTGGCTCGTGGGGCTCGCGGGGCAGTTCGTGCACCCGTTCGCGGGATTTCGTGAAGACCATCCGTCCGGCGGACGTCTGGAGGATGGACGTCACCGTGACGCTCAGTTTCTGGCCGATGGCTTTCCGGCCGTCCTCCACCACGACCATCGTGCCGTCATCCAGATACCCGATGCCCTGGTCGCGCTCCTTGCCCTCTTTCACGACGAAGACGGTCATGGCTTCGCCCGGCAGGACCACGGGCTTCAGGGCATTCGCCAGGTCGTTGATGTTGAGCACGGTCACGCCCTGAATGCTGGCGATCTTATTGAGGTTGAAGTCCGTGGTCAAGATTTTCGCGCCCAGTTCCCGGGCCAGGGCGACGAGTTTGGAGTCCACCTCCTTGATGTCGGAAAAATCCTTGTCGAAGATTTTGACGGGCACGTCCTGAATCTCTTGCAGGCGCGCCAGGATTTCCATTCCCCGCCGGCCCCGGGAGCGCCGGGCGTTGTCGGCCGAATCGGCGATGTTCTGGAGCTCTTTGAGCACGAACCGCGGCACGACGAGGGTGCCGGAAAGGAATTTGGATTCGCACACGTCCGCCACGCGGCCGTCGATGAGGACCGACGTGTCCACGATGTGGATGTTCTGCAGCTTCTTCTTGGATCCCTTCATGAGGAGGTCGCGGTCCAGCAATTCCAGCTCCTGCCGCTTCCTCACGAAGATCACCAGGCCCAGGTAGGCCAACACCACGTGCATCAGGAGTGCGTATTTCTCCGACAGCTCGTACAGGCGCGGATCCACCCGGTAGAAGACCCAGCTGAGGAGCTGCGCCGAAACCAAGCCGACGATGGCGCCGATGACGCCGGAGATGAGGGCGTCCAGCGCCACACGATCAATGACGATTTCCACCGCGATGATAAGGATGGCCGCGCCGACGCCGACCAAAATGCCTTTTGCGTCTGGAGAGATTTGCATATAACCGATGATGGGTCCGAAGATGATGACTAAGAGTCGAATTAGGTTAATTAACACGATGCGTTCCCTTCTTATCCTATTGATTTGTCCGCTCTTCGATGCTATCGGAAAGCGGCATGTCCCAGCGCTTCCGACAAGGAAGACGCTGTCAAAACTTTAAGGCCCTCCGGGGGAGTCAGCCCTCTTTGAGATGCCCGGGGGATGACCGCCCGGTCGAAGCCCAGTTTTCGGGCCTCCTGCAAACGCTCGGACACCTGAGCCACCGCCCGCATCTCTCCCCCCAGGCCCACTTCGCCCAGCCAAACGGTCTTGGCGGAGACGGGTTTCTCTACGCTCGCGCCGGCCATGGCGACGGCGATGCCCAAGTCGGCGGCCGGCTCGCGCACCTGCAGTCCGCCCGTGATGTTGACGTAGACGTCCTGCGATTCCAAAGGGAAACCGCAGCGCTTGTCCAGGACCGCGATCAGGAACATCGCCCGGTTGTAATCCACGCCCGTCATTTGGCGGCGCGGCATGCCGAAGAGCGTGCGCGACACGAGCGCCTGGACTTCCACCAAGAGGGGCCGCGTGCCCTCCATGGCGGCCAAAACGGCGGTCCCCGACGGCAAATCTCCCGGATGCTCTCCGAGGAAAAGCATCGACGGGTTCTCGATCTCCTTCAAGCCCTGGGCCGTCATCTCGAAAACGCCGATCTCGTTCGTCGGGCCGAAACGGTTCTTGAACGCCCGCAAAATCCGGTAGGTGTGCTGGCGTTCCGTCTCGAAATAGAGGACCGTGTCGACGATGTGCTCGAGCACCCGGGGCCCGGCCAGGTCCCCCTCCTTGGTGACGTGCCCCAGAAGGAACACCGTGGTGCCCGCCCCCTTGGCCAGGTGCAGCAGCTCCGCGGCGCATTCGCGCACCTGCCCGACGGAACCCGGCGCGCCGGCGAGGTCCTCTTTGTAAACGGTTTGGATCGAGTCCAACACCAGGACCTTGGGTTCCGTCTGCCGGACGGTTTCCAGAATGGTCTCCAGGTTCGTCTCGGACAGGAGCAGCAATTCGTCGTTTTTCACGCCCAGCCGGACGGCGCGACCCTTCACTTGGCCCAAGGACTCTTCGCCGGATACATACAGCACGGGGTGGCCCGGCCCGGCGAGACGGTCCGCCACCTGCAGCATCAGCGTGGATTTGCCGATCCCCGGCGACCCGCCCAGGAGCACCATGGAGCCCGGCCAAACGCCGCCGCCCAAAATCCGGTCGAACTCCCCCACGCCGGTGCGGCGGCGCGCCTGCGTTTCCGCAACCACTTGGTCGAGACGCGTGACGCGGGAGGAGAACTCCGTCATCCGCCGCGGCGCCCGCCCGGCCGAGGGCGCCTCTCTTTCTTCGACGAAGGTGTTCCACTGGCCGCAGTCGGGGCAGCGCCCCATCCATTTGGGGCCGGCGGTCCCGCAATTTTGACAACGATAAATCGTGTGAACTTTGCTTTTGGAAACCATCTCGAATTTTATTCTTTATCTTCCTCGCCTTTTTCTTCCCCCGGGCCTTCCTTCCCCTTCTCCTTGAGGTCGCGGAAGAAATCCTCCGGCGTCATGGTCTCCAGCTTCTTCTTGAAGTCGTCGACTTCCTCTTCGGAGATCGGCTTCAGGAGCTCCGGGCAGGCCTCGAACACGCCTTCCTCCACGAAGATCGGGCAACGTTCCCGCACCGCGATCGCGATGGAATCCGAAGGGCGGGCGTCCATGACGATTCCCGTCTCTCCTTTCTGGAGATGGATCTCCGCGAAGAACGTGCTGTCCTTGAGCTCCGTGATCACGATCTTCTTCACGTCGACGCCCAGCTTCTCCAGCATGTTCAGCAGCAAATCGTGCGTCAAAGGCCTCGGGAATTTCTGGCCCGCCAGCGCCATGCCGATGGAGCCTCCCTCATAAAGGCCGATCCATATGGGCAGGAGGCGGGGGCCCTCCACTTCTTCCAACACCAGGACCACCTGTCCGCCGACTTGAGCCAATGAATAGATGCGGGTTTCTTTCAACATGATGTCCTCCCCTTTACCGGGCCAACCCCACGAATCCGAGCAAATACGCAATGTCCTCATCTTTAAATGTAATGTTCAAATAGGCGTTTAAGTTCCGTCGCTCGGCGATGTCCTCCACCCGCCCTCCCAGCCACAGCCAGGGATCCGCCAGGGTCACCCGCGCCCCCGCGTTGTAAACGGGGCTGTCCAGTCTCCGACCCTGGATGACCTCGTCCCGCGGGATATCGTACGCTTCGGCTTCCAGCTCGAACCGGCGGCTCCATTCCTCCGACCGGAACGGGCGGTAACGGATCCCCGCGCCCCCCGACGAGCGGATGGCCCCGCCGTAGAGGGTGAACGGCCCGAAATCCCGCCCCATCACGCCCGTGACGGTGTTCTTCTTCTCCAGGTCGGAGCCGGGCAACTTGCGGTCTTCCCGGGCCCCCAGGTTGTTCCCCTGGACGAAGTAGAATTTCCCCGGGCGCGGGACGATGCGCAGGCCCAAGTCGGCCCGGGCTTGCCGGTCCTCGAAATCGTACCTCTGACGGTAGTCCCAATACACCTCGACCATCGAGATGCGGCCCAAAATGGTTTTGGCTTCCTTGGCCGCCTGCTGGACGTCCGCGAAGGTCTGCTTGAGGCTCTGCCCCATCTCATCGTCCGACATGAGCTTGCCCACGGTCCCCTCGCCCTTCTCCACCTTGGCCAAGAGCGAGTCCAGCCTCTCCGACACGGAGCGGATCTTGGCCAGGGCGACCTTGATGTCTTCCTTTTTCTCTTGGGTGATTTCATCGAGGGAGGCGGAGACGTTCTTCGCGTGCCGGGACAGGTCCCGCGTGTTGAGGACGATCTCTTCCAGCGCCTTCTCCTGCTTGGCCAGCGCCGTGTTCAAGGCGTCCGTCACCCGCCGCAAGTTCGCCGCGGTGGCCCGGACGTTGTCGCTGACGGACCCCAGCTCCGGGTCGTCGCGGAAGAACTCCTGAAGCTGCTTCATGACGTCGTCGAAGGAGAAGGATGGCTCGCCTTGGATCGTGGCGCCTTCCTTCAGGAGGGGCGCCGACGGACTGCCCAAAGTGAGTTCGAGGTACTTGGACCCGATGAGGCCCGTCGCGGACACATAGGCCTTGGCGTCCTCATGGGCCTGGACGCCCTCCGCCAGGCGGACCGTCACCTTGGCCCGCTGGTCCACCAATTGAATCCGGTCCACCTTCCCCACTTCCACGCCGGCCACCTTCACGGGCCCCTTGTCGGGCAGTCCTTCGGCGTCGTCGAAGATGATGTGGAGGTCGTAGGTGCTCCGGAACTGGATGTCTCCCAGCACCAAAATACCGGCCGCCAGGACGGCCAGGGCCGCGAGGGTGAACGCCCCGACTTTGGTCTCTACGTTCATGGATGCACCAACCGGCTGTCCGTCAGCAATGGCCCGCTCCGAATCGAATTAACTGAAAGCCCGCACCGGCATCTGGATGGGGCCCCGGGAAGACCCGGTCACGAATTGTTTCACGAGGGGGTTGTCCGTCGCCTGGATCTCCTCCGGAGTGTTCACCGCCACGATCTTCCCCTCGTAAAGCATGGCGATGCGGTTGGACACCTTATAAGCCGACTTCATATCGTGAGTCACGACGACGGACGTGACCTTGAGCTTTTGCTGCAGCTCCAGGATCAAGTCGTTGATGACGTCCGACATGATGGGGTCCAGCCCCGTGGTGGGCTCATCGTACAAAATATAGAGCGGCTCGTGGGCGATGGCTCGCGCCAGGCCCACGCGCTTTTTCATGCCTCCAGAAAGCTCGGCGGGCTTCAGGCGCGCCACTTCGGGCTTCAAGCCCACCAGGGCGAGCTTGTTCACCGCGATGGAGGACCCGCTGCGCATCAGGTCCGGACGGAGGTTCTTCACGCCGAACAGGATGTTCTCCTCCACCGTGAGCGAATCAAAAAGCGCCGCCCCCTGGAACAGGAACCCGAATTTCTTCTGCACTTCGAAGAGCTTGTCCTCGGGCAGGTTCGTGATCACGACGTCATCCACCCAAATGCGCCCCTGGTCCGGGCGCAGGAGGCCGACGATGAGCTTCAAGGTCACGCTCTTGCCGGAGCCGGACCCGCCGATGATCGTCAGCGTCTCGCCGTCCTGCGCCTCCAGGGTGGCGCCCCGCAGCACATGGTTCATTCCGAACGATCGATGGACGTCCGCAAGGCGGATCATGCGGCCCTCATCCCACTCCGAACGAGACCAAGAGCGCCGACAGGAAGTAATCGCTCACCAAGATCAGCACCATGGAGACGACCACGGCGCTCGTGGTGGCGCGGCCGACTCCTTCGGCGCCTCCCGTGCAACGGAGCCCTTTGTAGCAAGATGTTACTACAATAATCAGACCAAATGCGAAGGATTTGATCAATCCGTGGAGCGCTTCCTCCAACCCGATCGCCCGGATCTCGTTCCAGAAGATGGTCGAGGGAATATGGAGGCGGGCCGTGGCAATGATGTACCCCCCCAGCATTCCAATGAAATCCGCGTATATCGTCAAAAGCGGCACCATGAGGAGACAGGCCAAAACGCGCGGCAAGACCAGGTGACGGACAGGGTTCGTCCCCAACGTGTACAGGGCGTCCACCTGCTCGGTCACGTTCATGGTGCCGAGCTCCGCCGCGATGGCCGCGCCGATGCGCCCGGCCACGACGAGGGCCGTCAACACGGGGCCCAGCTCCTTCAAAAGGGACAGGCCCACGACGGTCCCGACGTAAAGGGGCTCGTTGAAGACCTTCCGGAACGAAAAACCCGTCTGCAGAGCCAAAACCATGCCGGTGAAAAGAGCCGTGAGGCTAGTCACCGGGAACGACCGCACCCCGATCTCATGCATTTGCGTCAGGGTGTCGCGCACGTCCATGCCGGCGCGGAGGAACCAATAAACCGTCTTCTGCAGCATCACCGTGACGCTGCCCACCGTTTCGGCCCAGCCGATCGCATGCCGGCCGAGGATCAAAAAAGGCGAGTTGGGGCTTTTATCCATCATGAAACAGTTTGACAAATTTTTCCGGGCGCGGCCATACATGACGCCCTCATATCGTCTCTTTAGTGATTCTGGGGACGCGGGGGGCGATGCCGCAGACGATCTCATACGAAATGGTGTCCGCCCATCCCGCCATCTCCTCCACCGTGATGCGGTCCTGCCCTTGCGCCCCGATCAGGACCACGTCCTCCCCCACGTCCACGCCGGGCACGTCCGTGACGTCGACGATGGTTTGGTCCATGGTCACGCGTCCCACCACGGGGCATCGCCGGCCCTTCACGAGGACCCAGCCCTTGTTGGTGAAGAGGCGCCGGTACCCGTCGGCGTACCCCACCGGCAGGGTGGCCAGCCGGGAGGGGCGCGAGGTGCGGTACGTGGCGCCGTAACTGACGCTCGTCCCAGGCTGAACCGTTTTTAAAAACACCACTTTCGTCTTCCAGGACAGCACCGGAGCCAATTCGGCCTTCCCCATCGTTTGGGGGAACGGATGGATGCCGTAGAGCGCCAAGCCGGGACGGACCATGTCGTAATGGCTTTGAGGACATTGGAACGTGGCCGCGGAATTGGCCGCATGCGCCAGGACGCGCGGGACCCATCGCCGGATGGGGTCCAGCGTCGAACGAAAAAGGTCCAATTGGTTTCTGGTGAACTCCACAGAATCCGCGTAGGCGAGGTGAGTGTAAATGGCCTCCAAGGAAAGCGCGGGGGCGTTCATGATGGTCTGCGCCGTTTCCAAGGCGGCTTCGGGAGTCATGCCGATGCGTCCCATGCCCGTGTCCACTTTCATGTGGACGGGAACTTGTTTTTTTATGTCTGAAGCGGCCGTCGACAGGGCCTGGGCCGCCGCCCGGCTGGCCACGGTGGGAACCAAATCGTTTTCCAGGGCCGCGGCGAAACTTTCGAAAGGATAGAGAC
>JACQPF010000286.1 GCA_016207625.1 Elusimicrobiota bacterium
AACGCCGGGTGAGAGCTCCGCGGTCAGCGCCCTCCAGGCTTCCAACCTTCTGAACCCGAACGTCAGCGTCGTGGGCTGGTTCCAAGCCGAAGCTGGCCACAAAGAACCACTCCCGGGGGAAGAAGAGGCTCCCGCGCTCCAATTCAGAGAGGCGGAAATCGCCTTCCAGTCCGTGGTGGACCCCTATGCCAGGGCCGATATCTTCGCCGCGGTGGAAGGCGACGAAATCGAGTTGGAGGAGGGATACCTGACGTGGTTCCATTTGCCGGGCGGCCTTTCCGCCAAGGCGGGCAAGTTCCACGCGAACTTCGGCAAGTTTAATCGGATCCATCGGCCGGAGACCAGCTTCGCCGACCGGCCCCTGGTCCATGAGAAGTATTTCGGGGGAGAAAGCCTGTCCAGCACGGGCGGTTCTTTGTCGTGGCTTGTCCCCAACCCCTGGCTTTACATGAGCGTGGACGCCGAGGCCCTCACCATGCCCGAGGGAGAAGAGACGCCCGCTTTTGATGTCGCCGAACGAAAGGACCTCCTTTACGTGGGGCGGCTCAACGGGTATTTCGACTTGAATGAAGCCGCCAACGTCACCTTGGGCGGAAGCTACGCCGACGGGGCCTCCGGCCAGGAGTTTGACGCCGTGGAAAACTCTTCGCACACTCTCGCCAGCCGGCTCTACGGCCTGGACGTGACGTTCCGCTGGAAAAATCCCCGGCGGGCCATTTACAGGTCCCTGCTCTGGCAGACGGAGATATTGTGGAATGAGCGGGAGGCGTCCAGCGCCTCTTCCGTATACAGCAAGGGCCTGTTCAGCCACCTGGAGTACCAGTTCCTCCGCCGCTGGCGGGCCGGCGCCCGGTACGACTGGTCCGAGTCGCCCGACAACGCCGATGCGCATGAGAGCGGCGGCCTGGCGTACCTGACGTTCACCCCCTCGGAGTTCAGCCTCATCAGTTTTCAGGGCAAGCAGACCAAGCTGACGAACGGCGAGAGGGAGAACCTGGGATTTCTCAAGGTGGTATTCAATATGGGGCCACACGGCACTCATCCTTTCTAAACGACTTTAAGGAGATTTATATGCGTAAAATAAAACTATGGCTGTCCGCATTGCTTGTTTTCTTGGCTCCATCACTCGCCTTGGCGAAGGTTCAAGTGGTCACCACCACCGAGGACCTGGCCGCCCTCACTCGGGAAATCGGCGGGGAACTCGTCGACGTGTCTCCCATCGCCAAGGGCTATCAGGACCCCCACTTCGTGGAGGCCAAGCCCAGCTATCTGTTGAAGCTGAAAAAAGCGGACCTGTTCATTCAGGTCGGCCTGGAGCTTGAGGTGGGATGGGCGCCGGCGCTCTTGATCAGCGCCCGGAACTCCCGGATCCTGCCGGGGAACGACGGGTTCCTGGAGGCTTCCCGCGGCTGCGACATCCTTCAGAAGACGGCCGGAGGGGTGGACCGGTCCCAGGGCGACGTGCATCCCCTGGGCAACCCCCATTTCTGGCTGGACCCCGAAAACGGGCGGGTCATCGCACGAAACATCGAGGCGAAACTCTCCGTCCTTGACGCGGCGCATGCGAAAGATTACGAAGACAACCTCTCCCGCTTCGAGGCCAAGCTGTCGGAAAAGGAGAAGGAATGGGACGATGCGGCGTCGCCCTTGAAGGGCCTCCGGGTGGTGACCTATCACAATTCCTGGCCGAACTTCGTCAAACGGTTCGGCATCGAGGTGGTGAACTTCATGGAGCCCAAGCCCGGGATCCCGCCGTCGCCGGGCCACGTGCGGACGTTGATGGGGCAAATCAAGGCGCAGAAGGTCCCGTTGATCTTGATCGAGCCCTATTTCGATGCCAAGCTGCCGGAGAAAATCGCCCGGGAGACCGGTGCGACGATGTTGGTCTTCCCGCCCTCCGTGGGAGCAAAGCCCGAGATCAAAACGTATTTCGATCTTTTCGATCACAACTTGAAACTTTTGAAAGACGCTTTGGCGGACAGGGGATAAGTCATGCCGGACATTTGTCAGCTTCTCCTTTGGCCGTCCCTGGCCTGCCTGGTCTTGACCGGCATTCACGCGTATCTCGGGCTTCACGTCGTGGAGCGGGGCGTGATCTTCGTGGACCTCTCCTTGGCGCAGGTGGCCGCGCTGGGCACCACGATCGCCTTCCTCTCCGGTTTTGACCTGCACGGACAAGGGGCGTATTTCTTCTCTCTCGGATTCACCCTGGTGGGGGCGGCGTTGTTCGCCCTCACCAGGTCGCGGAAGATGAGGATCCCCCAGGAAGCCATCATCGGCATCGTGTACGCGGTGAGCTCGGCGGCGGCCATCTTGATCATGGACCGGCTCCCGGAAGGCGCGGAGCACATCAAGCATATTTTGGTGGGCAATCTCTTGGCGGTCAGCCCGCACGAAGTGATCAAGATGGCGGTCCTCTATTCTCTCATCGGGGTCCTCCATTGGATTTGGAGGAAGCCTTTCCTGGCGTTGTCCACGGATCCCGAAAAAGCCTTGGCGGAAGGATATTCCATCAAGCTTTGGGATTTTCTTTTTTACGCCACCTTCGGGTTCGTCGTCACGTCCTCGGTCGCCATCGCGGGAGTCCTCCTTGTCTTTTCCTATCTCATCGTGCCGTCCGTGACCGCGATTCTGTTTTCAGAACGAATTGGGGTGCGTCTCGCCATCGGCTGGACCATGGGAACCTTGGTCAGCCTCGGAGGGATGTATGCGTCCTATCGGTTGGACGCGCCCACGGGCGCCACCGTCATTTGCACCTTCGGAATGGCTCTGGCCGTTTTGGCCATCGCGAGCAGAATGCTTAAATTTAGTAAACAATCCTCAATTTGACCTCCTGTACATCTTTTAGTAACATCAGTGAATGGTCAGCCTTTTTTCCGATCCGTCTTTAGGCGGAAAGGGAAAGCCGCACCAAAACTCTCCAAAGAAAAAATCTGTATGGTCTCACGTTTACGGCGGCACGCAGTTGGCCCTGTCCGTCCTCTTGGGATTGTACGTGGGATATCGGCTGGACAAGCGGTGGAACCTGTCCCCTTGGATGACGCTTTTGGGCGCGGCGTTGGGTTTTGGCCTGGGTCTTTATAATTTTCTTCGTCCCTATCTGGCGAATGACCGTTCAGAGGAATAGATGGATCGGCACCGTCGCGCTCTGTGCCTGCGCGGTTTTGGGGATCGCGGCTTCGGTTCCTTTCCGGGACATGCTTCGGCCGATCACCATCGGGATCTTGGTGGCGCTCGGCATGGTCCTCGCCGGGTTTTGGAGTTTGTCGTGGGCGCTCAACCGTTCCAACAAGGTGTTCTTCTCGGTTTTTGTGGCCGGCACGCTCTTTCGCTTAGCGGGGATGGCCGCGACGGTGGTCATCGTCCTCCGATACACGGTACTGGCC
>JACQPF010000287.1 GCA_016207625.1 Elusimicrobiota bacterium
CCCCTCTGTTATCTTGTTAATGAATTAACATAATAATTATCTATCTATGACAACATGAAAAAAACATCACTCGCGCTGAAAACCATAACGCTCCTGACGAGCATTACCTTTCTATTCACCACGCTGGCGTCTCCGTTCGCCGAAGCAAGCCTTTTCCGTCCCCCTGAAGATCAACGCTCAACAATTTGGCAGCAAAGGAAAAGAACCGCGCGAGGCCACATCGAGCCTTTGGCCCTCTCCCCGTCTGAACGCTCTCCTTCTCCTCTCTCTTTTGAAACGGGTCTACCCATCCCGCAATCCGCCGGCGCGACGACGGAGAGTTTCTGGCCCTCGTTGGCCTTCCCGGCCGCGGCGTCTCCGATGGTCATCCACATTCAAGACGCCCACGGCGTCTATGCCGCGCAGCGAAACGCCGCCCGCATCCTGGAAGCCCTGGCTGAGAATTCGCACGAACACGCCTCCGGGACAGCATCGCCGCTGCTTGTGGCCGTCGAAGGCGCTTGGGGTCCCGTCGATACCCGCTGGCTTTCCACCTTCCCCGACAAGAACCTGCGAAACCGGATTTCCGAAAATTTCCTTCAGAGCGGCCAGATCACGGGAGAGGAGTATCTCTCGGTCACAAGCGACGAGCCGGTCATCCAAATCGTCGGGGTTGAAGACCCGGACCTGTATCGCGCCAACAACGCCGCCAAAGAGGCCGTACAGTCCGAGCGAACGAGGGTATTGGACTATTTGAGCCAATTGTCCAAGCGCGTGGACACGTTGAAACAATCCGTTTATCCCCCCTCGCTTTTTGAGTTGGACCGCCTGACCCAGTCCCACAGTGACCAACGTCTTTCCCTGGCTTCCTACACGCAAGGAATGAAAAACCTTTGGAACGGACGTTTCCCGGCTCACGATTACCCCAACCTGACCCATCTCCTGCAAACCACCTCATTTGAGAACCGATTCCCGCGTCAAGCCTTAGAAAAAGAGCTCCAATCTTTCTTGAGCGCTCTGGATGAAAAACTCCCTGAGTCGGCTCTCACCTCCCTTCTCTCGCAGGCAGCGGAGCTTCGCCAGGGCCAGTTGAGTCCCCGCGTCTTCTATGAAGGGATCATCCATCTCGCCGGACAAATGGCCGCGGCTCCACCGTTACCTCTTATCCAGGAATACGTGCGTTATCTGGCCGAACGCGAGCAAATCGACACGCTCCAACTCTTGCAAGAGCTTGAACATCTGCGCCGCGTGCTGGCGGACCGGCTTTTGGAAACCGAAACATCGGGCGCATTCGCGAAAACGCTTTCCCACGCCGACAAATGGGTGTCTTTGAAAAAACGTCTCTGGTCCCTCGAAATGTCTCCCCAGGAATGGACCGCCTACCGTTCCGATGCGTCGCGCCTGACATGGTCCAACATCGAGTCTTCCCTCATGGAACTTGAGGCCAAGAAAGGCATCGCTCCCAAACCCACAAGCGACCGCAATGCGATCGTATCCGTCGTTCAGCGGGTTGAACCGGTGGCGGAACATTTCTATGAATTGGCCCTCCGGCGCAACCACGCGCTCGCCCAAAATGCTCTGCGGGAAGCTCACCGGCGCGGCGCGAACCGGGTCGTCCTCATCACAGGCGGATTCCATACGCCCGGCTTGACGCGGATCCTGCGCCGCCAAGGGACCTCTTACCTGGTCGTCATGCCGCGCTTTGAGCTGGAGGGTCCGTCCCGCGGCACCCTGCGCGAAATGAGCCGGTTTGGAACCCCATCCGGCCGCCAAGAACTGCAGGCCCAAGTTTTGTCCATCCTCCAATTGATCCTGCCGCCGGCGGAAGCGGAACACCTCGCCGGGGAAATGCTGCGCACCAACCCCGACGAGCACGCCAACCTGAAGGGCATCGAATGGGTTCCCCAGGTGATCGCCCAGGGGGATGAGCGGATCCTGATCGGCGCCATCCAGGGGCATGAAAACCGACGGCCGTTCATCGTGTCCTATCAGGGCCAAGGCCGACCGGAATTCGTCGTCGGTGATGAAGCCGTTTTGGAGTGGCTGTCACAACGTCCCGTCAAATCTTTATCGGAAGCCGACCGACGGCGCTTGTCCCGCAAAATGGAGTCGGTCTGGCTTCAGTTTCACAAGGCCCACCGGCCGGCCATCAATGCGTTCTGGGGCCTAAAACGCTCCCCATACGCACGACTCTCTGTGATCACCCGGTCTTGGCTGGAAGGGCTTAAGGAATCGGTTCTTCGCCATACCCCGGCGCGGGTGAAACCGGCCATAGCAAGGGTCCCGGCCTGGGGAGTGGCGATCATCCTCCTCATACTCAGCGCGGCTGCCTACTTCGGGATCCTCGAACCTATTTATCAATACCTCGCTCATGGGATCGGCCCCATGTCGTCCCAGGTGGCGACCGCCTCCTTCTTGCCCGCGTCAAAAACGGCGGCTGGCGTCATTCAAATGATGTCGGTCGTGGTTGGACTCGTCATCAAAGTCAAGATGGACGGGAAAGACCAGGAAACCGACACCTACGACGTCGCCTTCAAACAACCGATCGACAAACAGATCGCGATCCTTTCCCAGCTCCTCTCGGATGAAAAGGATGAGCCGTCGGCCGCCGCCGAGGAGATATTCCAGCTCATCCTGTCTTTCAGCAGCTTCCGCGCGGGAGAGATCTACATGTCGCTGGGCGAAGCTCAAAAGCGCAAATTGCTGGACAAGTTCAGCGCGGACACCATCGGCCGTATTTTGAACGGGGTTGATGACTATGTGCCGCAAAAACAAATCAACGATTGGGCGTGGAGGCTGGGAGAGATCAACGCTGAGGTTCCAGAGCTTGAAGAACTGTTCTCGGGATATTCTCTCGACGAGAACGCATTGAAAAGCAATATTTATCTTGATGAACTTTCTCGAAAAAAGAACGTCATCATCGAGCGTCTGACCGGCAACCTCCACATCGCCGACACCTCAAAGCGTCTTTCAGGTGTCGAGGATAAGAAAGGCGAACTGAACGGACTCGAGGAATTCATTGTCGAGTATCGGAATTATGAAAACACCATCTACCATCCGGAGATCGTCGCGGGCGTTCAAAAGCTGGCCAAAGAGCGCTTGGCGGAGGCGGAACAGGACTTGCGCACGCGCCGCGACCTTTTGACCGCGCTCCAAAAAGAGAAGGATCCCGCACGCACACTTGAGCTGTTGAGATTGCGCCTGGCCGCGATGATCGACGAGAAACAGCGGATCGACAAGAAACTGATCGCCATGCAGAGACCAGACCTCACCCATCCTCCCGAAACAAGCGAGCAAAACAGGAAACATTTCATCGCCATGAAGGCGAACAGGGAAATTGACTTCATCCGTGAGCACCTCTACCAATGGGACGACAACACCCAAAACCTGGGCAAACTCAACCACATCGGCGTCGTCTATCGCGCCGCCCAGGCGGTGTCCCGGCGCATTGCGGCCAGAAGCCTCATTGACGTCACCAGCATTGTTCACTCAACTTTCAACACCCCCGAAGCGTCCCCGCCGGACCTCGTCGAAACCCGGGAAGCCGTCAACCACACGCTTCGCGCCATCCGCCAAACTCGTTCCCCGGCCGTCAGCCTGTCGTTGCCCTGGGAAGGGAGCGAGATTCATTTCCGGGACACATTGGTCCGCCGCCTCCTCACGGACGACGCGCTCCGTCCGACCCTCAAGCGCCAAAAGGTCGTTTACGTCGATCTTTGGGCCCTGCACGAATCTTTAGGCCCGGACAAGTTCTTCAAAGACGTTAAGACGATCCTTTTGGACGCCAGCGAAATGGGGGACGTCACCCTGATCATCAACTTGGACGATCTCTCAAAAATTTTACACATCGGGAACAAGGATGAGGTGTCCCTGTTCGACGACATCCTTCTCTTTTGGCAACACCTGGAGCATCCGCCCTCTCTCATCGCTCTCGCCTCGGAACAGACCCAAAGGAACTACATCAACCGGTCAAAAGTCTTCTCCACGGTCTTCGAGAATCATTCCACGAACCTGACGCTCCCCTCCACGCAAAACTTGCTCCAAAGGATCGCGGAAGCCGCCGAGAAAAGGAACGGCCTTCGCGTCGCCGCCGATATCGTCGGGCGGCTCGTTGAAACCATTCGAGAAACCCGTATGTTCAACCTCCCCGAAGCCGTCCGCGCGCTCGAATGGACCGCCGCCGCACGTCAGCTCAATCAACCGTCCGAGGAACCGTCGAAAGAGATCACATGGCCGGAAGTCCGAAGCGTGATTGAGGAATCCGCCTCGGAAAACCTTTCTTTGGAACGACGCATCCGCGACCAGCTCGACAAACTTCCCATCGACGTCCAGGTGGCCATCACCAGCGAGAAAACCCGCCTGGACAACATGAACCCAACCGATGCCGAGAGAGGCATGGTGGTGGATTACATCGACACCCTCCTCCGTCTCCCCTGGCCCAAAGCCACCGAGTCGGAAGCCGCTCCGGGCTCCGGAATGAGCGAAAAGGACATTAAGGAAATAATCCGAAAACGTGTCGAAACCGCGCGGGCCATTCTGGACAAAGGCCATTACGGGCTGGAAAAAGTGAAAGAGCGGATCTTGAAATACATCGAACAACAGGAGAACCAGAGATTGATGGGAAAAAAATTAACGGGAGACGTGCTCTGCTTCTCCGGCCCTCCGGGCGTCGGCAAAACGTCCATCGGCGCGGCCATCGCAGAAGCCACGGAACGCAAATTCGTTCGCGTACCCATGGGCGGGGTGGATGATACTTCCGAAATCACCGGGCACACGAGGACATACACCGGCGCCCTGCCCGGACGCATCATCCAGGCGATTTTGGAGGCCGGAACGGACAACGTCGTCATCTTCTTGGACGAAGTGGACAAGATCCAGCAAGGGTTCGCAGGCGACCCCCGTGACGCGCTCCTGGACGTCCTGCATGCCGCCAACAACGCGTTCCACGACCTTTACGTCGATCTCCCATACGATTTGTCCCGAGTCTTATTCATCGCGACGGTCAACAACCCCGAAAACCTCCCGGGGCCGTTCAGGAACCGCTTGGAAATGATCCAGCTCGACGGTTATAAAGATGACGACAAAGTGGAAATCGCCGCCCGACACCTCTTGCCGGACCTCATGAAAGAAATGGGCCTTACGGATAACCAGGTGGCCGTTTTTGACGATGACCGCCGGATCCGTCCGGAGATGATGGACGCCCTCCGATTGATCGTTCAAGATTACGATCGGGAACCGGGAGTCCGCAGCCTGAAGCGTCTCCTCCGCAGCCTCCTGCAAAAAGCGTATTACCAAAAAACGAAAGAACGCGTGAAAGACCCCATCGTCCTCAACCGGGAAAAGGTCAAACAATTCCTAGGTGCGCCCAAAGCGTATGACAAGGTCCGCGACGAACAATCCTGGGTTCCCGGCGAAGTCATCGGCTTAGCCTGGACTCAAGAAGGCGGAGAGACCCTGACCATTCAAACCGACGCCCTTGCGGCTTCCGCCGATGAAGAGACGACGTTGGACATCACCGGCAACATCCAAGACGAAATGCGAGTCAGCGCCGATACCGCATTGGAGGCCGTCCGGCATCTCTCGAGCGGATGGGGCCTCACTGACGGCGACTTCGACAACGTCAAATTTCATCTCCACGTTCCGGACATGGCCATACCGAAAGACGGCCCCTCCGCCGGAGTCACCATCGCGACCTCCCTCCTCTCCTCGCGCACGGGCCGGCGCGTCCGGGGCGACGTGGCCATGACCGGCGAGGTGGATAAATTCGGCCGCGTCAGCGCCATCGGGGGCCTGCAGGACAAGCTCCTCGCGGCCCAGCGGGCCGGCGTGAAAACTGTCTTCATCCCCAAGGAGAACCAAGACGCCCTCAGAAACATTTATTCCACAACCCCGCGCCTCCGAGGGATCACCGAGGAAAAAGGGGTTCAACAGCTTTTCGTCCCGAGAAAACAGTCCCGCGAAAACGCCACGCCGGCGGAGAGGAAAGAGGTGGAGGAATGGGGGACCATCCTCACGGCTCTGCGCGGCAGCGTCTCCGCGCTCCACCTGAAGTTGGCGGAGGAGACTCCGGAAGGGTTGTCCATAGTTGGGGACAAAGACGCCGTCCAAGCCCTGTTGAAAAAACACCCGCAAATCCGCGTGCCAATGACCGTCGTTCTCGTCGATCATGTGGAGGAAATCTGGAGACAGGCGCTGATGGCGCCTCAAGCAAAGAAAAACGGGTTTGCCCGGGCGGACGTCCTGATCGGCCTTTCCGCTCTCCTCCTTGCGGTCCTCTTCGTCGCACCAACGATCACTTCCTTCCTGCATGGCGCGCCGTTCCTTTCCCTGGACACCGCCGCTCTACTCGGCGGATGGGGCGACGGGCTCCAAACCGCGGCGGATTGGCTCGGCAACTTGCTCTCACCCAAACACCAAGGGGTCATGCAGAGCGGCGTCTCCATGTTGGGGGCCGGGATCTTCGCCATGATCTTCAAGACCTCCGCCGGTTCTGAAATTAACGTTTATGAGACCGCTTTTACCGAAGACACGGATGCGCAAGCCAACGCCATTGCCGAGTTGCTGATGGAAGACACCCCTGAAAGCCTAAAAACAGCGGAAACCATATGCCGGCTCGCGTTAGGACATCCGCGTGCGTTTTCACAGATCGGCCGGATTTTCCTCATCTTCAAGCAAAATCCCGAATATTACTCATACTATAAAAAGGCATTCCTATCATTCTCCCCCGTGGTTTCCGGGAAGATCTTGTTTGCGATCCGGCATGACTTAAAAGACGCGGCTCATGAGGAATACAAAACTCAAATCGCAAGCGAAAAACAAATCCTGGAAAGACTCAAGCCGTTCCTGGAGAAGCCGGCGAAACTCGCGACTTTGATTGAAACCGAACGAGAAACCATGCTCGCACACATCAAAAAGCTGACCTCCGAGATCGAAGGAGAAAACGCCGTCCTTGAGAGATCGATCCGGAACGCGGGCGGGAGCGAAAACGCCGAGACCCGCGCAAACCTCCTCGACCAAAACCGGGCCATGCTCGCCGGCCTGAGCGGCATCGCGGAAAGGCTCGTCAAGAAAGAGGACTTACCCTCTGTCTTGCCGGACTACGTCCGCATTGTCGAGCGCCACATCAAACACGTCCAATCCCGCGCCTATGATTTCGCAGTGCCCATGTTGAGTCAGGAATTCTCCTTGAAATCAACCCTTTACGAATCTTTCTATTCGACCACGATGTTCTTGCATTTGACCGATATCGTCGCTATTTTGGACGCGGAGCCGGCCACGCGCCCGAAAATCGATGTCCTGATCAGCGCGTATTTAAGCCATCTGAAACTCGCCGAGCATTACCGGACCGGCCTGCTCACGGATCTCTCCCAATCCAAAAAGGACGACTCGAGCCTGTCGGACTTGAAAGGCGCCTACCACGAAGCTGTCGGTTCCGCCCTGACGGTCTTAGGCACGGAACACGAACGGGTGATGACGATGGTCACGTCTTTGAAAGAAACGAGAACCCTCATGCCTTCGCTCGTCGCGTCGCGGATCCTGGAGGATGCCGGGCTTCCACCGGTTCACAAATCCTATCGCGTCCTTTACCTCGACGTCACGAAGCTCCCGGCATCCCGCGAGGAAGCCGTACCCGTTGTCCTTTCGATACTGGCCATGGCTCAGAACGCGGGAGACATGCTCCTGTTGATGGATATGGACGAATTTTGCATAAAATTGGGCCAACAGAGCGCGAAAGCCCTGGACTTGATTCTCTCGAGGCGCCGGGCGATCATGAACCAGCGGGATGGCGTCCGTGGGGCCGGCGACCTTCAGCCGCTGCCCATCGTGTTCTTCAGCTCCGAAGAGTCCCACGCCACCATGCGGGACCTCTCCTCCGACTACGACGCCACTTCCAGGGTCCATGTGCTGAAACAGGACGATGAGAGCCACTTGCTTTCCCTGGAAATCCGACGCATGGAGGCCGGCAACAACATCCATTTTCACAAGGATGCGGCGGCTCACCTGCATACACAATTAAAATCCAACAAGTGGGACTACCAGCACGCGCTGTCCGTCGCCCAACGCGCCGCCGGCACGGCCGACCGGGACAACCAACCCGAGATCACCAAAAACGATTTGGATCTCGCCTCCGATGTCCTCGACAACGAAAAGAAGGTCCGGCTCTCCCAAGAACAGTATTTCCGTCAAAAAATCCGGTCCCTCCCCAAGCACATCAAAGAAGCGGCCAACGCCCAGTTGGGCCGCCTTCTCCACACAGCCAACCGCAGCTCGCTTTGGAACAACATCACCACCTATCTCAAATGGCTTGTGGACTTGCCCTGGCCGTCAGGAGCCAAGGAGGAGCCGAAGACGGACGACGAAATCGAGAAAGCCACCCAGGCGGTCATCCAAAAAGCGGAGGCCGTCTTGGAGAGGGACCACCACGGATTGTCGAGTATCAAGAAGGGCATCTTGGAATACATCGCCATCAACACACGCCAAAGGATGCTTGGCATCAAAACGACCGGCAAGATCCTTTGCTTCGTAGGCCCCCCCGGTGTCGGAAAGACGACCCTGGCTCAATCCATTGCCGACGCCACGGACAGCAAACTGGCCAAGATCTCGCTGGGCGGCTTAAGCAACAACGCGGAGCTCCTCGGTTTCCGGCGCACATACGTGGGAGCCATCCCCGGCCGCATCATCCGGGCGATCAAGAAAGCCGCGTCTCCGAAACGTGTGCTCCTCTTCGACGAAGTGGATAAAATGGGCCGCGGCCAGCATGGTGACCCCTCCAACGCCCTGATCCACATTTTGGACCCGGACCACAACAACGCCTACAAAGACCATTATCTGGACGTGCCGTACGACCTGTCCAACGACATCATCATCGTCACCGCCAACGACTTGGAAAAGATCCCCAAACCCATCCTGGACCGTCTGGAAGTGATCCATTTCCGCGAGTACACCGAGGACGAAAAAGTGGAGATTGGCCGGCGCATGATCTCCCGCCTCAGGTCGGAGCTCGGCATCAACGAGGACCGCGTGAAGATCGCCAACATCGGCGCGGTGGTCCGTAAAGTGTTGAAATACACCCAGGAACCCGGCGTCCGTCAGCTTGAGAAATTGATCAAGAGCCTTTTGCGGAAGGCCTTTGACGAATGGGTGTTCACCGACGAAGCGGGCGCCATCGACGTCACACCCGAAAGCGTGCCGAAATACCTGGGTGTTCCGTCCGCGACCGCGCAAATCCGGGAGGACGGCACTGTGGAACCGGGAGAAGCGATCGTCCCCGGCGAGAAGGACGATCTCCTGTTCGTTCAGGCCTCTCTCCGCCGGGATGCGAAATCCCGGAGGAGGATTTCCCTGAAGACGGCGTCCCACCTTGGAAAGGAGTTCCGCGAGAGCTTCCAGTTGGCTTTGAATTTGGTGGAGCGAAAAATGCCTCATTTCGGTCTGGATCCGGACAGCGTCAAGGGCGTGACGGTGGCGATGCATCTTTCCGGGCAAGCGTCGGCGGCGGATGCCCCCCGTATCGTGATGGCGGCAGTGGCCTCCCTCTATTCCGTTCTGACCGCCCGAGCGGTCCGGCGCGACAGCGCGTTCTTCGGCGAGCTCGATTTGAAAGGCAACGTCCTGCTTGCGAAGGAGTCTTTGACGGAAAAAATCCGCGCCGCCTCTGAGGCGGGAGTCAAAACCCTGTTTATTCCCCTGAAGAACCAAGCCGATCTGGCCAATGACACATTCATCTCGTCTCCCGACCTTCGCGGCATAGTGGAGGTCGCCTCCACGCATCGCCAAACACTTTTCATCCCGAAAAAACAGGCTCAGGACAACGCCGGGAAAGAGGAGACGGATGAGGTCGCCCAATGGAACGCCGTCTTACAAAAGCTGATGAAAGCTCTCCCCGCCGAGGTCGCCGTGAAAAACGCGTCGGATGAAGGGGTGACATTTGAGGGGCCGAAATCGGACATTCAAGCTCTCCTGGCCGCGAACACGTGGGTTCCTGTTCCCATGACCTATGTCCTTGTCGAGAACATCGAAGAGCTCACACTGGGCGATTTCCTGACGCCCGCCGCAAGTCCGCAGGCCGCCGCCCCGAAACCCGGCGCCGCTCCGAAACAGACCAAAGTCCCCTCTGCCTGGCTGGCTTCCCTCATCTTCGGAGGGCTCATCACGGCGGCGGCGGTTTGGCAGGCCGGCCTGCCCGGACTCCTGGCTATCCTATTGATCCCCGGGCGCGTTTGGTATGTCCTGATGGCCCGGCAATGGCCCCAACTTACGCCTTCCATGCAAAAAGAGGTGGGAACCAAAATCGCCGGCGCACTCGCAGGGCGTTTCGGCGCCGTGACCGTTTTTTCCAACCCCGGAGATACCCCGGGGACCTGGAACCTCCTCACCATGCCCTATCGCCGTCTTCAACCTTTGGCCTATGTGGACCAGAACGTCCTTTATTTGCATCACAGCGTCGCTTTCGCGCTCTCCGAGCACAACCGCAACCCTCTCACCAGGGCCATCGCTGAAGCTTTGGTCCTCCATGAGATGGCGGATCACGGCACACAAGAATGGAAGGGTGACCTCGGCGCCTTCGCTTTGGGCCGGGGGCTTCAACCCCTCATTTCCTCTTCCCCCCTCGGCTACCTCCTTCGGACGGCCATAAATCTTTCAAACTTACCGCAAATGACCTGGGACCTCTTGGGCCTTCTCAAGCCCGCACAGACCCCGTCGCCGGTCCTGCCGGGGAACAGCCTCCTGACGTCCCTCTTGATTTATGGTCACTATTGCCGCGACCCGAAACTAAAGTCCGCCATTCAACAGTACAGCGGCATGGTCCTTGTCCACGGATTTAACTCCGCGAAAGATGGGCGGGACCTCTTTGAGCAAATCAGAGACGCCCTACAGTCTCCAAGCGAAGTGCCCATACCTTCCTCCTTTTTAACCAAAGAGAAGTCGGCGGAATGGAACGACGCTTATGCGGTCCTCATACATTTCTTCGGCTCGCCCCGGTTGCCCGGCCCGAACTTCCGGACGCCGCTGTCCCGCCTCTCTGAGACGCTCCTGACCCGCCGGGCCGATGCGGATCAAAACATCCCCGTGGTGGCTTTCGATTGGCGAAGCCTGGACGCGGAGTGGGGCAAGGACCTGTTGTCCTTAATGCGTACGCAAATGGAAAGCGCGGAGAAGTCCGGGGAGGGGGCCGTCCAGTTCGCCTTTGTGTCCGACGAATCCGGCCTCACGCCCGCCCAAATGGCCGAGATCCTGGCCGGCCGCTTCGGCTTGGGAAGCCTTGCGGCGCGGTTGCTTTGCGTGGACCGGGCGACTCTTGAGAAGGAAAACGCTTTGTCCGATCAGAACATAATTTTGGTGGATCGGCTCGTGGTGGCTCTACGGAAAATGAACGGCGCCGGAGCCATTCAACTGCGGGTGGTGGTGGATTCCGTCAACGCGCGCCGCTGGCAGGGACAGGCCCTCCAGGTGCTCCTCACGAAGACGGATATGGAAGTGGTCGTCGCGGGCGATTCAGCCGATCAGATCCGTACCGCCATCCGCCAGAGTTACCCGGCGGAAGAAGCCGAGCGGATCTTGCGCGACATGGAAGGCCCCAACGGCTCCCTGCGCCTCCCCGCCAGCAAAATGGACCCCAAAGTCTGGCTCAACAGCCTGACGGATCACCTCATCTTCAACATCCAGGCCTAACGGGGCAGTCGGTCCTCCGGACCGCCGTTGTCCTTGGAACTCTGCGGAAAGGGCTAAAAGTCAGGCCTCCGTCATCAATCGGTATCCCTTCACAACACTTTCGCACATCAATTGGATCAAGTTCTTAAAATCCCCCATATCTCCCCGACTTAGCGCGTAATAATACTTGTGTTGGTCCTCCATCTGGATGACCGCCGGCGGGAACCCTTTCATTAGGAGCTGGGTCAGCATGAGCAGCCGCTTCACGATTTTCCCTTCGATCGCCATTTCAGTTTCCTGGATTGTCATGCGGCTCCCTTCAATACCGTTGGAGTGATAGGTCATTTCCAGGAACAACCGATCCCGCAAAGCATGAATTGCGTTTATTTTTGATACAGGTTCCCCTCCTTTGGAAGGAGGGGCTAGGGGAGGTCTGAGGTTTGAGTCTTTCTTACGCCTGCACGTCGATGATGGCGAGCGGCGGGTTCAAAGCTTTGTTGAGCACGTCCGCCAGGGGCACTCCCTCAAGCAGCGTGACCACGATCTTGATGATCTTGTCGTGGATCTTCACTTCGTTGTTCCAGAGGTCGGCGTTGTTGGTGATGATGCTCACGCTCACGGCTTTCTTGTCCAAGATCCCGAACTCATCCATCAGGATGTACAGGAGCTGCTGCACGTTGATCTTGCCGTCCAACTGGATGAAAGCCCGCATGTAGTTGGACGTGTCCGCAAAGAAGATCCGTCCCCCCTTCAAGGCCGCCGCCAGGTTCGGGTAGCGGGCGGCATCCTGGAAGACCTCTTTCAGTCTCTCTTCGATCCGGGCCTTGTCCACCACGCCCAAATGGATCAGCTTCTTGGAGTCCGCGCCCACCTTGTCGTCCAACAGCATGAGCACTTCCTCTTTGATGTTCCCTTTCTCATCCACCAGCGCCTTCGCGTTCACCAATAGGATGAGCGGCATCCCCAGCTCTTTCACGTCCTGGGCCGCAAATCCGTGCCTCGCCCGCACCCCGGCCTGCACCGCCATGCCCAAAAGCGTCGGCCGCTGGCTGGTGAGCAGCCATTTCAGCATCGCCGTCCGGCTGCCCGGCTCTTTCAGCTCCCCGGCCCGGTCGAACACATACTGAGCCAACTGCCTCACATACCACAGACCGAAGGCCTTCTCCCGCATGATGTAGTTCAGGAACTGTCCCTCGTCATAGATGGCCAGCAGGGACAACGTCGTCGGCAGAACCGCCTCACGCATCAGGATGGACACCTTGGCCTCCACCTCCGCCCGGTCCGTCTCATCCAAGCCCTTTTGGCTCAGGGGGATGCCGTATTTCTTGAACATGAACGCATGGGCCAGCTCATGGGCCAAGGCCGTCGTCATATCCGACAGAGATTGTCCGGCCGGCATGTCGGACGGCGTCAGATAGATCTGGAAAGCGCTCTTCCGGCTTCCGTCTTTGTAGCCGATCTCTCTGGCCCAAATCGCGGATTTGCTGTGCTTCAATTGCATCCGGCGTCCCAACGTCAACCCGCCGGGAATACTATCGACGATCTGCACACCGATTTCCAATCCCTCCAACTCGCTGGGATCCATTTCGAGATACCCGGCGTACATCGGGCTCAACACGCCCTGGGCGATGTAGTTCATTACCCGCACTTGGCGGTTCCGATCCAGGCCCTCAAACCCGCCCGCCTGCAAACTGCGCACATCCGTGGCCAATTCGGCGTCCACCGCCAAGAGACCCCGGTCTGTCAACGTTCGCTCCAGCATCCCGGAAATCGCGGCGTTGAACGGACTGACGCCACGGCGGATCTCTTCTGATTTCTCATTGGCCAGCGTTTCAAATTCTTTTTCTTTGTTGATCTGCAAAGCCTTCAAAACGTCATTGGCTCTGTTTTTCACAAGGATAGACTTCAATTCGCTCAAATCTTTCACGTCACCGATGTAATCTGGAGCCCTCAGCGCCGGGTCCCTTTCCAAATAAAACGCCACAGCCTCATGCACATATTCAATGATCTTGTCGCTGCCAGTCAACTCACGGCCGATCGAAGCTCGAATCTGTTCTTCAGCACGGAAAACGTCCTCCGGCGTGAGGCCCATCTTTGTCAACACAGACTGAAAGTTTTGCTCATCCTCATAAAGGTTGGCCAAAACGGCCCACACCATGGGCGGCGTTTCGATCAGGATGTCATTGAATTTTTTCGGCTGAGTTTCACCCCTGGCGATGGCCTCCCGCAGGAAATCCGGCATGGGGATCGACTTCTCCACCACCTGGCTGCCGGGAAGCGAGGAGAACGAATAAGTTCGGACAACGTTTGCCGCATTGTCTGCGTTCGAGGGGACCAGTTCATAAACCGTCGCATGGATCTGTTTCTGTGGATCTATTGAGAGGAGGATCCCCCGGTTTTGGCCGTTTCCTTCCACATCCACCAAAACGTCCACGAGGCTGGGAACCGGCGCCGGTTGTTTTGGGTCATACACATGGACGTGCGCGGGCACGCCTTGGAACACATCTTCACTGACCGCCGACCATCTGTCCGAAATTGAAGCAATGTGGTCTTCATTGTATTTCTGCGCGTTCAGAGGTTTGCCAAGTTGGTCCAGGACAATGCCTCTTTCCTTGATGTTTTTCATCTGCATTGTTCCGTTGACATCGAGGGAAACATCCATGAGGTCTTCCACTTTGCCGCTAATGCTCTTCACCAAGTTGTCCACTTTGCTCCGGTCACGCGTCCATTTGAACAACGAATCCACATATTCGCTTGTTGTCCGCGGCGTGAGCGATTGGCGGATCTTGGCGAGAGAAGCTAAAGAACGATTGAGGAGCGTCTCAACCGGGATGGTGGCGACGGGAGCCTCTTTCATGCCTCCCTTGAAAACGTTTGGAATCCTTACCCAACCCTTGGCGGCGGCATAGTTGTAAACAAAATGTGCAAATGTCGCCAAACCGGCTCCCATTTTTAAGGCGTCCCAATCCAGCGGCACCATCAACAACGGCGACAAGAGCGCCAGCATGAAACCCACGCCCACGAGCCCGATCCATACCTTCTCATGCCTCGTCCGTCCCACATGGGCGAAGGCGAAGAGCACCGGCAAAACCAGCGCCAACAACATCGTGATGATCGGACTCAAGCCCAAGATCATCGAAACCATCACCGGCGCCTGGAAAAGCAACTCCGCCCACGGCGCGAACCACAAATGAGCTCCCCACTTTTTCCCCACAATCGAGCCCACAGCGCTGGTCTCCTGCTTCTCTTCCTCCAGGACTTCCGGCAAGACTTTTGTTTCGAATGAGGGGCCATCCTGTTCTTTCTCAAGATCTCCGATGTCCTTGATGCCCCCGTTCGCAATAAGGCTTTGCAGGTTTGTTGAGGCGCTCAAGAATTTGGGGTCAACGAATTGCGCTAACGATAGCTTCTGATTCCTTTGAAGCTTTATTCCGGACAATTTCTTCAAACGCGCATCGATGTTTTTGGCTTCCTTCAACAGCTTTATGCTCTCGGCGGCGGACAGCGTCAAGTCTATACGAGCGCCGACCTTCATCAATCTTTCGATTGCATCTCGGATGACGCCCGAAGGCGCGCCAAAGACTTTTTCCATCTCCAACAAAGCCATCTCTCTGTCCTCTTCTTGGTTGTAAAGCTCCAAAAGACGCGACATCGGAATATCCCCGCCCCGGGCCCCAAGCTCTTCCTTCAACCCCGCAGGCTGTACTGGCGTCAGTTCGAAGGCTATGAATTCCTCATAAGTCATCGTGTTCTTTTGTTCAGTTGAAACCGTGTCACCCATGGCGTTGAATTTTGCTGATTGCTTTGCCATGTCGGGATAAAGTTCATCAACCAATTCCTGGTTCCGTTCCCGAACAGCGATCAACCGCTCCATTTTGCCGTCGGTATCAGCAATCAGCTTCATCTGAACATACATCGAGTTGGGATCAAGTGAATCGATTGCAAGCCCGACGTCAACGTTTCGCTTCAGGAACCGCAAATACGGTTTGTCCATCAATTTTGGAGAATTTGCGAGAACCGTCAAAACACCGGCAAATAACGTCACAGGAAGACCGATAATGGAGCTAATAATGCCGAGAGATGTCAATGACGTTGTAATGGTTTTGACTTGGTTTTTCTCATCTTCTGCTGACGGAGCCTTAGATGCGAACAACGAAATAAGGATTCCGGCCACCAGCAGCCCAAGAATTGCCCAACCAATCGGTCCTGCCAAGAACATAAGATTGGTCGCCAACCACGTCGCAGGGCTTGCCACGATGGCAAATTTCGCTGCAAGCGCCATCAAAGTGACCGGAACATGCGTTATCGTAGATGCGCTGGCAATTGAAATCGCCGCGTTCAAACCTTTCGTCACCCCTTTCTGAGGTTGACTATATTCCATGCCCGACATGTATTCCTTGTAACGACCCGATACAGTCGAAGGGAAGTCATCGCTTGTCAAAGTTGCAACAGAAACCTGTTTTCGAATGCGGGCAACCATGCCAGGGTCTTTCCGGCCAATCTTGTCCATATCGTTTTCAAATGTTGCCGATCGGTTTTCCCACTCGCGAACCGTCATCCCCTTGTTGGTTGTCATGGCGATTGCAAAAGCGACGGATGTCTCGCCCGGAGCCAATCTCTCTGACAATCGGGTCAGCATCTCAGGTGTGAGAGCCTTCTTTTGCTTACCCGCCATGAGCTTCCAAACCATTTTGTTGTCTGAACGAGACACGTCTGATCTGTATCTTCCAAACAGGCTTGCGTCGCCGGCCATGACAGGGTTTTGAGACAAGGTCGCGGTCACTTTCCCCAAGGGACGAAGTCGAATCAATTCTTTCGTATAAGCGGCGGCGACAGCCAGGGTCCTTCCCGGGCCGGCTTGGCTGTATTGAAGAACTTGGCTAAACATCTCATCATTCGCAACGGCTTGATACGATGTTTTTTCCGAGAGCTCCGGATTTTTGGATGACAGGATTTGATAATGGCCGTATGCGCTGGCCAGTCCGCTCCAATTCAGAGCAGGGGTCAGCACCGTCGCCATCACGTCCCGCTGTTCATCGCTCGCAAGCGAGCTTCCCAATTGATGGAAGAAAGCGATAATCTGCTTATCACTCACCCCATCCACGTTAAAGGTCAAAACCTCATCAAGCGCTTTGATCAGTTTGTCATTGTCGTCAGACGCCGGCATTCCAACCAGAACCGTTTTAATCGCCCGGGCGGTGTCCCGCATGGGTCCATGCACGCTGGTCGAATCATGTTTTTCAAGGGTCGTTCTCAGTTCAGCTCTTTGTTCCACCGTCAGCCTTTGGCCGGCCGTTTTTTCAACAGCGCCGATGGCGTTCGCAACAACGGCATCTGAAACACCTGCGCCTTGGGTCAACATCCTGTTCAAATCACCCCGGGTGTATGTGCCGCTGATGATTTCGACAACGTCTTCGAATCCGACCTCAGAGTATTTGCGTGCCAAACCCTTTCCTCTCGCCATGTCCTCCGCGGAAAGAGTCTCTCTGAGTTTCAATTCGCGCGTTTCCGCCAACCAGACCTTGGCCAAACGCTTGTTCTCAAGCCCCAAAGACCTATATTCCTTGGACAACACCTCTTTAAACGAAGCCTGAATACCTAAGACATCTCTTTCCAAAGCTTTGGCCACGGTGCCGCCAGATGCGCTCCGGATATCAGCATCCAACCCCAAATGGCTCTGGAAATCCTCGCGCATCCTCGTGATGGCTTTCACTTCCGTTTCAGTTTGGGCGGATTCGAGCAGCTTTTCAAATCGGTTCAAAATGCCTCTTTCCAACGAATTGCGGAGTGTTCGGTGCAAAGCGTTGGACATGGCGTTGTATTCATTTTTCTCAAGCATGGACAGGAAATCCGTCGGCTTCATGTCCGTCGGTTTTCCGGCGGCCCTATCCATCACCCAGATC
>JACQPF010000280.1 GCA_016207625.1 Elusimicrobiota bacterium
ACGATTGAACGATGGCTTGGCCCTTTCCGCAGAGCTCCATGGACAACGGCGGTCCGGCGGACCGACGGCCCCGTTAGTGATTTGAAAACAGGGAAACGTCCGCGCCCGGCCTTTCCAGGGGGGCTTTCGCGCGGGACTTCCATAGAGGGGATAAGATGTAGAGGAGGGTGCCGAAAAGGATTTTTACGTCCGTGCCCGGAGACATCTTTTTCGAATACAGCAAGTCATAGCGGACCTTCCGGCGGACATCGTCGATCACCAAGTCCGCCCGCTGGCGGATTTGAGCCAGTCCCGTTAAACCCGGCCGCATGGACAAGCGCTTGGCGTAGCCCGGCACGACGTCTTTCAGGCGCGCCACGAACTCGGGCCGCTCCGGCCGGGGCCCCACGAGGCTCATGTCTCCGGCGAGGATGTTGAACAGCTGCGGAATTTCGTCGATGTGGGTCTTCCTCAATACGTAGCCCACGCGCGTGATCCGTGGATCGTTGGAGCGGCACCACATCGGACGGCCGTCGCCTTCCGCGTTGATGTACATGGACCGGATCTTGAGGATTTGGAACTGTTTCCCGCACAAGTTTTCCGCGCGGCGGCCGCAAGCGCTTCCGGGCCTGCTTTCCGCGCAGCGGCAACGCGCGTCTCCCCTTCGGTCGCGGGCGTTCCTGCGGTTCATCCCCACCCGGGTTTGCCGGTAAAACACGGGTCCCTTCGAATCCAGCTTGACGAGGAAAGCCAGGATGGCCAGCAACGGCAGGAACACCAGCAAGAAGTGCACCGAGAAAAGAATGTCCATCCCCCTTTTCAAGAGAGACGTCCTTTGCGGGTTCTTGAGGCCGAGCGCGAGACCGCGTGAGAGCGTGTCTGTTCTCATGGAGGAGGAAGCTCCTTGTATGTTTTGTTTGAATGGAAAGAATGCGTGGGGGCGTACAAAAATCACGTGAGACCTGTTCAGTCTCACGTTTGCCGTGTCAACTGATCGAATGGATGCCCCGCCTCCCCGCGGTCGGCCGCGGGGGTTTCCTTAAATCATTTCTTTTTTTCCGTCAGCCAGAGTTTCACTCGTTTTCCATCTTGAATCGTGATGGCGATGTCGGCATATCCCAGGCCCTTCGCTCGCCGATAAACGTCCAAAACTTCACATTCCTCTTGCGTCAGGGCCGAGACTCGGTTTCCTCCGTTTTCCGGTATGGACTTGACCGGGGACACGGGAATGGACAGGTTCGCTGTGCTCATGCGGATCCTCACTCGACCGGCGCGGCGCGAACGGGTCACGTCCTTCGGTTCCGGGACGGTCGCTCCATGATTTCCCCGCTCGTCTCGCTGAGCCGCGGCTTTCTACGGCTCAACGCCGCCGGAACAATTACAGGATAAACGATTCGCCCAGCGTTGGAAATCGGACGGAGACTATTTTATTGTAGGAACGGGTCTGATCTTTACGTAGGAGCGCCGTTTTCTATCGGAGAACGGGTCCCTTCATGCGGTTTGCTTAATGATGGCCGATTCGGTTTCGTCGTCGCTTCTTTTGACGGCTCCGTTGACGAGCCCGTTTTGGATGGCGTAGATGATGAGCTCCGCGTTGTTCTTCATCTTCATTTTCTCAAGGATGCGCGAGCGGTGCGTGCTGACCGTCTTGACGCTTAAAAACAGCTGCTCCGCGATCTCCGTGATGGTCTTTCCCGACGAGATCATGCACATGACCTGGAACTCCCGGTCGGAAAGCGTTTCATGGAGCGGCTTGGGAACGCCGGAGACCAGGTTGAACGCCAGCCTCTCGGCGAAGGCGGGGCTCACGTACCGCCCGCCGCGGGCCACCTTCTGGATGGCCGAGATCAACTGGTCCGGAGGCGCGTCCTTGGTGATGAAGCCGGACGCCCCCGCTTTCAGCACGCGGACGGCGTAATGCTCTTCAGAGTTCATCGTGAACACGACGATGGGGATTTTCGGATGGTGGCTTTTGATCTGCTTCAAGATCTCCAGCACGCTGCGGTCAGGCAAGGAGCTGTCCAGCACGATGACGTCCCAATGTTTCGCCTTCAACTTCTCCATCACTTCGTGCCCGTTTGCGGCTTCTCCGGCCACGATGAGGCTGGGATCCTCGGAAAGGATTTGCTTCAACCCCTTCCGGATGATGATGTGATCGTCGGCAATCAGAATTTTTATCATGCGATTCCTCCCGATATTGTAGAGCGTTCCCCCGTTGGGTCGGAATGTCGAATGCCTAACTCTGTGCGAATGGTCTTGATTGAATCCGGAAATGAATTGAAGCGATGCGAAATTATTATAGCAACTTCCGAGCGCAATGGCCACACGACGCCTTTTTTTGTCAGACAAAGGCGCGCGGCGCGTCAGCAATTACCTCATTTCGTTCCGGCGGCGTTGCCCGCCGCGTCTTGCTTTTTTCCGAAGGCGAAGGAGAGACCGACCCGGTGAGAGCCGGAGGAATCGTTGGCCATGTTGAGGATCAGCGCGTAAGCGTAGTCCAGCCGAAGGGACCAGGAATTCTGCGGCCAGAGCTGCAGGCCCATGCCTCCGGTCACCTCTTTCAGGCTCACGCCCATGCGGGCTCCGGCCGTCCGAAACCGGCCCGGGAAGAGGTATTCAAGCCCCAGCATCACGTTGGATTTGTCGTCCAGGGCGCCGTATTCCTGGTTTCGATATTGAGCGTCCAGAGCCGCCGTCAAGCGGTTGTTGGGCCGCCAAGCCACGCCGGCTTGATATTCCGAAGGCACGGTGTCCTTGGACACCAGCCCGACGTCCGGTTGCGTCAGGTTCCGTCCGCTCAACCCCAGCGTGATCTTTTGGAAGGGCCGGTACAAGACGCCGGCGTCCATCGTTAAAGCGCTTTGGCTTGTCCCTTTTGAGAAGACGGCGCTCATGGAAGCGGACGGATCTGAGCCGATGAGGTAATCGTGATAAAGGTATTTCAGGTTGACTCCGGCCGACACCCTGTTCCCCCAGAGCCTGGAGTAATGCAGCAAACCCATGTTCTCTTGGAGAAGCCCGGCGGTCTTGAACGACGTGACCGCGGCGCCCATCGCTCCGG
>JACQPF010000281.1 GCA_016207625.1 Elusimicrobiota bacterium
GCGCCCGCCGTGCCCGCCGGTGTTTTGCAGGACAAGGTCGTGCCGTTGGTCACGCTCACGTCCGTGGCGGCCGTGCCGCCGAATTTCACCGTGGCGCCGGCTTCAAATTGCGTCCCTGTGACCGTCACCGATGTGCCTCCCGCCGCGGAACCCTTGGCGGGGGTGATGCCCGTAACAGTGACCTCCGGGTAAGCGTAGGCGAAGGCGTTGGCCAAGCCGGCTTCCTGGGCGTCGTTGTTGGTCACCTTGACCGTCACGGCTCCCGTCGTGCCGGCCGGGGTTTTGCAAGTGATGGTTGTTGAGTTGACCACCTTGACGTCCGTGGCGGCCGTGTCGCCGAACTTTACCGTGGCCCCCGCGTAGAAATCCGTCCCTGTGACAGTCACCGACGTGCCACCCGCCGGAAGGCCGGTGTTGGGCGAAACAGAGGACACGGAGGGCTGGCTCAAATAGGTATATGCTGCCGCCATCGCCGCCCGGTAGCCGGTGGGGTTGGTCACCACCACTTCGCGCGCCGCACCGGGAACGCCCGCCGGCATAGTGGCCGTCACGGATTTGCCATCGTCGCTCACGCTCACATTGGTGGCGGCCGTGCCGCCAACGGTCACAGTCGCACGTTTGTCGTCAGCTCCCAAATGATCCGTAAAAACGGCGTTCTCGCTGGTAAACGTCACCACCGTGCCGCCGCTCTGGGAGCCAACGGCGGGAGAGGCCGTAAACGTCTGCGTGGTTTGGCGGTGGCCGACCGATGACACGTTGCTGAGCCCGCCACTGAGATAAATGTTGTTGCTGTTGGAAGTGCCCACCGTGGGCCCCGTGTCAGAGACCCACCAATTCCCTTCCATGTTCACAAAGCTTCCCTGTATTAAAACGTCGTCGCTCTCCGTATCGTAACCGGTGCCGTCCAGGTTGGTGTCTTCGTTATTTCGAATGGTGTTCAATCCATCGTTGGACGATGCGTGGACCCCGAAATCGGGCGTCATAGCGCCTTCGTTGTTAATGATACGCACGCCCTTGTTTTTGTTCCTGGTGATCATGTTCTTCCGGAACGTTCCCAAAACGGTCCCCGCGATGTCCGAGTAAAGATAGACGGCGTTATTCGAATTGTTCGTAATCTCATTGTTGGTCACGGTGGGATTGATCGTGCTGGCGTTGGTGGAGCCGAGCAGATAGATAACGCCCGTCTCGCCTGCAATATACTGGCAATTGCTCGTGAAGGTGTTGCTGGAAATGACGGGGTTGACGGTGGAGGCGTAGGCTGAAGTCAAATAAACCCCAGCACGGCCGTTGCCGGTAAATTTATTTTTCGTTATCGTGGGCCCAATAAATTGACCATACGCCGTCGGCGACATTTGAATTCCATAGCCGTAGGCGGTGTTGGATATTGTGAACCCCTGCACCACCGTTGCAGCGCTCTTGCTGGTGCTAAACAAGATAATGGAGGAATCGACCGAGTTGGCGGCGATGATGGTTTCGTCCACCCCGCCGGAGGCGACGAGGGACGTGCCCTCCGGGACGCTCAGAGGCAACGTTTCGAGAGTTGAGCCGACGGCGCAACCGGGACCCGAATAAGTGCCTGGGGCCACGAAAACCGTCGGGTTGGTTTTGGAGGTGCTTGTGGCCAGGGCGGCCGTGATGGTTTTCTTGGCGGCGGAGGAACTGCAGCCGTCGTTGGCGTTGCTCCCCGACGAATCGCTCACATAAACGTCGCCGGTGCAACCGGCGAGGGCCCACAGAACTTCAGACAACGGGCCGTTGCCCAGCATAAGGCAGGCGGCCAACAAGGAGAGTGATTTCTTCATGGTGTTCACGGACTTTACCACAGAAACTGGATTAAAGCAACCTTTATTTGCGCGCAAAACGACGGAGATGCTTAAAAACCCGGTCTTTCAGGAGCTCAAATTTTTTGAGCACGCCGGGGGAATGGGAAAAGCGTGGCTTACGCACCGGCTTAACTCGGCGTAGTTGAAACAGCAGGTATCGCATCTCAAGCGCGTGGGCGACCCGCCGCCGAACAACTTCCTGAACGAACGAAAAGCGGGGCCGAACCACACCTTTTCCATCGTTGAACCGCCGAAGGCATTGCCTAGATTAAACTCCCGCCCCGTGTAATAATCACAGGGCACGACGGTGCCGTCCCGGTAGACCACGGGGTGGTTCCAGGGCTTTTTGCAGAGGTTCTCGATGCGTATGGGTTGCCCTTGGGAATCATAGCGAAAGCGGTGGTATTCAATGTTTTCGGGAAAATAGGGCCGCCCACCTGCTTCGTTATCGAACTCGTTAATGGTTTTTAAAGTAAAAATGTCCACTCCCAGCTCCGAAGCCCTATTCATCATACCCGATACCTGCCCTTCGGTGTCGCGGGTCATCAGCATCCGCAGGTTCACAATGGGGCGGTCCGCCCCCCGTTCCCGCTTGCGCTGCACCAGCCGCCGCAGGCCCGCCAACACGCGGTCATAATCCCCCTGCTTGCGGTACTTCTCATAGGTTTCCTTTTCCAAACCGTCCACGGCAAAAATGAGGGCGTCCAAACCCGAATCTATCAGCCGGTCCACATCCTCGTTCGTTTCAAAAAAGTGCCCGTTGGTGCTGGTAATGAACTGGATGCCCTTGGTTTTTCCATAGCGCACCATGTCGAGAAAATCCTTGTTCAAGAAAGGCTCCCCCCACCCCCAAAACTGGATGAACAGAAGATAATCCCCCATCTCATCCACCAACCTCTTAAAATCTTCCATTTTCAAAAAACCCTGGGGCTTGCCATCGGTCACCACGTGGCAAACGGGGCAGCGCAGGTTGCACAGGTTCGAAGGCTCCAGCTGCATGTGCGTGGGCCACGACAGTGCCCGCGAAAAGCCCAGGTAGTAGGAAGCTTCGTCCAGGGCCCAGTTGAACAACTTTTTGGCGGGAAGGTCGCGGAACTCAAACTCCATTTTGTCGAAGGTAATGACCAGCCTTCGGGTGACCAGGGTCTTGACCAGCCCCCACAGCTTATTTTTGGCCTCTTGCACCATCGGGCGGGCCCCCAGGCCATAGCCAAATGCCTCCCCCAGGCTCCAAAATAAAAACCCCAGCGCGGTGAGGGGCGCGGCCTTTACGAAAGCCGCCCCATGTCCCGGCGCGATCCATGCCCGCCTTGCCGCGCGAGCGAAGAGAACAGCGGCCATCGGCCCAAAAGCGGCCGCGTACATGGCCCTTTTTAAAAAGGGCCACGTTTCAAATCCGCACCGCACCCGCGCGAATGATAACCCGTGGTGAAATTCGTGCGTCAACAGGGGAATGACCCGGTCCAGGTTGTGATGGGCCACCCGCAAGGACGGATCAAACAGAGGTGTCTGTCCCACCCGAGCCAGTCGCCAATGAAATTCGGTGTCCGAACAGTAGGTGCCTTTGAGAAGGGGCCCCACGTCTTTAAAAACCCTTTTCTTGTAGCTCATCCCCGTTCCGGCAATGTCGGCCATGGGGCGGGCCTCTCCCGCTGGAAGCCACCGGGTAAATTCCGTAAAGTAGGCCGCCCAGCCCACGCGAGATTCCGGGTTGCCGTTCGTCACTGAGCCGCCGATGGCAAGCTCCACCCGCTGTTCATGCGCCGCCGCAACCCTCTCCACCCAATCCGCCGGAGCGCGGCAATCCGCGTCCAAAAAGGCCACCACGGGCGCATCGGCCTGGGCCACGCCGAAATTGCGCGCATCTCCAACGAACAGGCGCTCTTTGAAGTGAAAGAGTTTTACGGCAGGGTGTTGTTCCCGGGCAATCCGATCGGCGCCGTCGGTGGAGCTGTCCACGACGATCGTTTCGAAGGGTCGCGCGGTTTTCTGGTCCCGCAGGGACGCAAGGCAGTCCCCCAGGGTCGCGCGGGAATTTCGGCTGGCAACAATGACGGAAACCTGCGGCTTCATTTTGCCGAATATATCATATAAGGAACAGATCGTGCCGCTCGGCACCCGCGCCCGGGCCGCCACTGAACGCTATCCGACCAAACGGAAGGAATGCTTTCCTGGGTCGTGGAGCGCTGTTTCTGGCCAAGACGTGAACACGGCCGATTTTTACGTCGGAACAGCCTCCCATGACGGCGGCCGCGGGCAAGGCTCCTACCCGTTGCAAAAAGTGACCCATCCCAAAAACGGCGACCCGATGATCGTGCTGGACGGGGAGTCCTATGTGACCGGTTTCGCCGCCTTTATGACCCTCCGTCGCCGATGGCTTCACCCGTCACGATGAGCTCCACCCGCCGGTTCCTTTGCCGGCCTTCGGGCGTGTCGTTGGGTTCCAGGGGCTTCATTTCGCCGAACCCGCGCACCTGAATGTTTTCTTCGGGGATCCCCTGCTGGATCAGATAGTCCCGGACTTCGGCGGCGCGGTTCTCCGAGAGGCGCCGGTTGAACCCTTCGCTCCCCACGTTGTCCGTATAGCCCTCCACAGCCAAATTCAACTCGGGATGCGTGATCAAGACCCCGGCCACCTTCGCCAATTTCTCCCGCATGGGCGGTTTGAGCGCGTGCTTGCCCGATTCGAAAAGCACGTCCGACATGTTGACCACAAGCCCGCGGGCGGTGTCCTGGGTTTCCATGACGCGACTGAGTTGGTTCTTCAACTCGTCGCGCAGGGCTTCCTGCTCCCGCTCCGCCTGTTGGAGAACGGATTGCTGTTGGGCTTCCGCCTGGGTCCGGGTCATCTCCAGTTGTTGTTGGGCTTGCGCCAGCTTTTCCTGGACTTGGGTACGCTCTTTAGCCGTCATTTCCTCTTGCCGATTTTTCTCGGCCAGAAGGCGGGCGTCCTCCGCCCGGACCACCGCTTCCTTAGCCAACGCCGGGACTTTCACCCGGGACCCTTTATGTCCTTGCTGGCTGGTTTCGGCTTCCTGGAGGAGTTGTTCCACGCGCTTGAAAGCGTCGGCGGCATAGGTCTCCGCGCCGGCCGATCTGGCGATCTGCACGGCGTTTCGCGCCTGGTAGAGGTGGAAGGGGATTTTCTTCTTGTCCATCTGGATGGGCTTTAGATCGGCGAGGTTGAGGGTGTATTGATTTCGCGGCAGCAGCTCGTATTTGGCTTCGGCCTGGCCGACTTTGTGAGAAGTGTCCTTGGTCTTGACGTTCTCCATGACGACGGCTCCACCCATTTGCGCGACCGCGAAGTATGGTTCCGCGGTCACCACCAGGGCGAAGGACGGCAGGGGCGTGATGGCCTCAACATGCCCTTTGTTTCCGTCGCGCAAGATTTCCCCCAGGTTGGTGGCGCGGCCCTCCGGGGACAAAGCCCAGAGGACATAGGTGAGGTTGTTCTGCCCCACGCGGTCGGGGGACGACAGGTTCTTGAAGCTCGCTTGGATATGGAAAGCGCCCGGCTGCGGCTTGATCTTCGCCGTGCCGAGGGCTTTGGGGAGCAAGGCCGTGCCGCGAAAACCGATGACAGTGCGTTTTTTCAGGTGCTGGTAGTTCATGGCCGGCACGGGCCCGCCGGCGATGTTGAACTGATAGAGGGGCGCGGCGGTTCGTTGATCTTCCGGTTCGGCTCCGAGGACGGGAACGGATGCGAACAGAACTGCGAGAAAAGGCCCGATCCATTTCATAGGTCAGCCTCCTCTGATTCAATAGAGATACGCGTGTCAGCGGGAAGGTGAAGCGGAGTGGATCATAATATTATAGCAATTGGTGTTGATTACTTTCTGGACTTCGACATGGCTGCATGAGTTCGCCTCTCATTGGACTGGATTAATTGCAGTAATGAAGTATACTTGTTCTGAATTCCAAATGACAAAACCCGACACCGCAGTCATAGACTCCCTGCCTTCCCTCGTTTCCGACGAATGGAAAGAAGAAGATTTCCTCAATTATGACGGGGAGGGGCGGCCTTACCAAAAAATTTGGAAACAATACAACAGCGTTGAGGATTGCGTGAAGATCCTTGAACAAAACGGCCATGCGGGGATTGAATCGGTCGTGGTGTTGGGCACGGCGACCGGAGAGATCCTCAAGTTCTTCGACTCCACGTGGAACACGCGGCCTTATGGCTGCGAACTGAGCGCATGGGCTTACCGGCAGATTCCCCACCCCTACCGCAGGCGGATCAAAAACCAGGACTTGCGGCACTATGTGAAAGAGTGCCGCATGAAAGTGGACATGGTCTACGCCAACTCGTTCATGTATTTGGAGGAGCAGGACGTTCCGTGGGTTTTGAAAGAGTGCGCCCGGATCGCGCGGTTCTTATTTGCGGACCTGAGCTATTCGGAATGCTACGCGGAGAACGACCGGTACCGCAAGATATTGAAACCCCATCGCTGGTGGAGAGACCGGTTTCGAGAAGCGGGATTCGTGCCGTTTAAGAAGTACCGAAGGCTTTGGCAATCCGCGTTGACGCACTATCCGATTTAGGTCCGCCTGCAAAAAACTCCCATCCCGTTTTGTTCACGGAGGCGCCGAAGGGGAGTTCCTCGGTAAATGGTATACTTCTTAATATTATGAAACCTCGCTCCGAAATCCGAAAGATCGCTTTTTTGGGAGACTACCTGCCCCGGCTCTGCGGCATCGCCACCTTTACGACGGATTTGTGCACGTCCGTGGCGGCGCGGTTCCCCAAAGCGCAGTGCTTCGCCGTGCCCGTGAACGACGTGGAGGGAGGCTACAACTACCCTGACGAGGTGCGCTTCGAAATCGAGGAGCAGAACCTGCCCTCCTACCAGAGGGCCGCGGAATTTTTGAGCATCAGCGATGTGGACGTGCTTTGCGTTCAGCACGAGTACGGCATTTACGGCGGGCCGGCCGGCGGGCACCTGCTGGCGCTCCTGCGCGAGGTCAACCTGCCGATCGTCACCACGCTCCATACCGTGCTGAGGGAACCCAACGCCGACCAGAAACGGGTGATGCAGGAATTGATCCAGCTTTCCACCCGGATGGTGGTGATGTCCCACAAAGCGGAGGAATTCCTGAAAAGCATTTACAAAGCCCCCGCCGCCAAGATCGACGTGATCCCCCACGGCATTCCGGAGACCTCTTTTGTGGATTCCAATTACTACAAAGACCTCTTCGGCGTGGAGGGCAAGCAGGTCCTTCTGACGTTCGGCCTGCTGTCTCCCAACAAGGGGATTGAGACCGTGCTGAACGCCCTGCCGAAAATCGTGGCGGAGTTTCCGGAGGTGGTCTACATCGTGCTGGGGGCGACGCACCCGCATCTCGTCCGGCAGCAGGGCGAGTCCTACCGGTTGAGCCTGGAGCTTCTGGCCAAGAAAAACGGCGTCCAGAAGAACGTCATCTTTTACAACCGCTTCGTGGAGCTGAGCGAGTTGAAGGAGTTCATCGGCGCCGCGGACATCTACATCACCCCCTATTTGAACGAAGCCCAGATCGTGTCCGGGACGCTGGCCTATTGTTTCGGCACGGGCAAGGCGGTGGTGTCCACCCCCTATTGGCACGCCCAGGAGCTATTGGCTGACGACCGCGGCGTGTTGATCCCCTTCAACGACCCGGACGCCATCGCCCGGGAGGTGGTGGGGCTTCTGAGGGACGATGCCCGGCGGGACACCCTGCGCAAGAACGCCTACACGATGGGGCGGGAGATGGTGTGGGGCAACGTCGCCTGTTCCTACATGCAGGCTTTCGAGCAGGCCCGGAACGAACGGGCCGGCCTGACCC
>JACQPF010000282.1 GCA_016207625.1 Elusimicrobiota bacterium
GGAGGCATCTACAACGAGGGCGGGCTGATCGTGCGGCAGGCCCGGGAGCTGGGGTTGAAGGCCGTGTTCCTCGGCGGGGAAGCCAACTTCGACCCGGAGTTCGTCCGCATCGCGGGCCCTGCCGCGGAAGGCGCGACCGTGACCTTTTTGGGAAGCCCTCCGGAACTCCTTCCGTCGGCCAAGGACTTCGTGGACAAATACAAGCTTCGCTATCCGAACGACGAAATCAAGGCCTACGACCACTACGGCTACGAAATCGCCAACATCTTCCTGGACGCCCTTGAAAAGGTGGGCCCGGACCGGGACAAGATCATCGAACACCTGCACCAAATCCGCTATCAAGGAGTTTTGGGCGAAACAAGTTTCGACGAAAAAGGAGATACGTTGAACAAAACCATCACCTTGTTCGTCGTCAAAGACGGCCGTTTCGTCCCAGTTGAAAAAGAAGCGTTTTGACCAACATCTTCCTCCTCGTCCTTGAGCAGATCCTCAACGGGCTCACCCTGGGGGGCATTTACGCCCTGATCGCCCTGGGATACACCATGGTCTATGGGATCCTGCTCATGATCAATTTCGCCCATTCCGAGCTTTTCATGTTGGGCGCTGTCTTGGGATGGCTTGTCTACGGCCTCCTTCCATCGTCGGCGGGGCCCTTGGCGGCGGTCGCCGTTTTCCTTTTCTCCATGGCGGGAACGGGCCTTTTGGGGATCCTTCTTTACCGCGCGGCCTACGCCCCCTTGAGGAAAGCGCCCCGGCTGACGCCTCTCATTTCGGCCATCGGCGCATCTCTTTTCCTTCAGAACCTCGTCTTCCTCTGGAAAGACAGCCAGTTGTCTTTCCCCGGCCTCTTGCCCCTCGTTCAAGTCAACATCGGTTCCCTCACCGTCAACAGCTTGCAGGTCTTCATCATTTCCACATCTCTCTTGCTCATGGCGGTCCTCTCCGTTTTCGTAAAGAAAACGAAATTGGGGAAAGCCATGCGGGCCGTCTCCCAGGATCCGGACACCGCGGAGCTCATGGGCATCCCCGTGAACTTCATCATCGCCGTGACCTTCTTCATCGGAGCCGCCTTGGGCGGCGCGGCCGGGGTGTTGAACGGGATGTATTACGGGTCCATCAAATACAACATGGGGTTTTTGCCCGGCATCAAGGCGTTCACCGCGGCGGTTTTGGGCGGCATCGGCAACATTCCCGGAGCCATGCTGGGGGGATTCCTTCTCGGGATCCTGGAGTCCCTCGGCGCGGGGTTCCTCCCCGAGGCGGAATGGAAAGACGTCTTTGCTTTCGCCATCTTGATCGTGGTCCTGATCTTCCGGCCGTCAGGGCTATTGGGGGAAAATGTTTCTGAAAAAGTTTGAAAAACAGCAGATCTTGTTGTTCCTCGGAGCGATGGCCCTCATCGGACTGCCGCTGTTGGTCGAGAACACCTCCTGGGCCTTCCTGATCCGGATCCTGGGCGTCATGGGGATCTATGTCCTCCTGGCTTTGGGCGTGAACATGGTGCTGGGCTACGTGGGCCTTCTCGACCTGGGGTTCATGGCGTTCTATGCCATCGGCGCCTACACCACCGCGCTGCTCTCGCTCCTCGGGTGGAGTTTCTGGATCTGTTTGCCGGCCAGCGTCTTGGTCGCCGTGGCGGCTCGCGCGGCCCTGGGCGCGCCCGTGCTGAGGCTCCGCGGCGATTATTTGGCCATCGTGACCCTGGGGTTCGGCGAGATCACGCGGATCGTGTTGAACAATTGGGACGGCCTCACGAACGGCCCCCGGGGCATTTCCCTTTTGTCGTCCATGGAGGTGGTCCCGGTGAGCGTTTTTGGGTTCCCTCTCGTCACCAACCTCCACTTCTATTACCTCATTCTTTTCTTCGTGTGTGCCGGATTGGCCGTCTGCCGCCGCCTTGATCGTTCGCGGATCGGCCGGGCCTGGCTGGCGATCCGGGACAACGAATTGGCCGCGGAGGCCACGGGCATCCACGTCACGAGGCTCAAGATTTTGGCGTTCATGCTCTCGGCCGGGTTCGCGGGCGTGGCGGGATCTATTTTCGCCCGCTGGGAAAATTTCGTGACGCCGGAGTCCTTCACGTTTTGGGAGTCGGCGCTCCTGGTGGCGATGGTCGTTTCAGGCGGGATGGGATCGCTGCCCGGCATCGTCCTGGGCGTGGTGTTGATCGTCGGGCTCCCCGAAGTCTTGAGGTCGGACCTCTTCCAAAGGCTCGGGGGGACGAACATCATCAACGCACGCTACCTCCTCTTCGGCGCGATCTTGATGGGGATGGTGATCTTCCGCCCGCAGGGCCTCTGGCCCCGGCGCCGGACCAAGTTCCCGGAGAGAGAGACGGCATGAACCTCCTGTCCGCCAAGAATGTCACGAAACGGTTCGGCGGCCTCGTGGCCGTGGACGCGGTCACCGTGGATGTGCGGGCGGGCGAGATCGTGAGCGTCATAGGGCCCAACGGGGCGGGGAAGACCACGTTTTTCAACCTGCTGACAGGGATGTACGCATTGGACGGGGGCGCCATAGAATTCTACGGCGAACGGATCGATGACCTCCCGCCGCACCGCATCACGGAGCGCGGCATCGCGCGCACGTTCCAGAACATCCGGCTGTTCTCCCA
>JACQPF010000283.1 GCA_016207625.1 Elusimicrobiota bacterium
CTCATTAAGGAATATGAGGAAGAAACCACAACCCAGGACGGCCGAAAGAGCGTGCGGAACTGGAAAGACGCCGAGTATGACGGCAAAGGCCGCCTGACAAGCTATAAAGAAGAAACAAAAACGCATTTGCCCTCTGGTAAAACGCTTGACCGCACAAAGGAATGGTCTAACGCCGCCTACGACGCCAAGGGCCGGCTCACAAGCTACAAAGAAACAAACACGGATGAGTTCGGCCGAAAGTCTTCAGTGGAATGGGGCAGCGCCCGTTACGACACTCTCGGTCGGCTCCAAAATTACCGGGAAACAACAACCGATTCGAACGGCACACCTTCTTACCGCACATGGTCCAAAGGCGAATACAACGCCAAAGGCCAATTGCTCTCCTATAAAGAAGAGAACACGGACCGCTGGGCCCAGACCTCCACCCGCAACTGGCACGGCACGAAATATGAGCAGGGCCAGCTCACATCCTATGAAGAGGATGTGGAAGACGCCCTGGGGAACAAATCAAAGCGCGGCTGGCAGGGCGCTTTTGACGATAAGGGCCGCATCTCACAGTTCGCCGAAAGTAATACGGACGGTCGTGGACGGACAAGCTTAAGGGAGCAAAAAAACATCGCCTACGACGCCCGGAACCAAATGGCTTCCTATACGGAAGAATCCACCGACCCTTGGGGGGACAAAAGCAAAAGCGCCTGGTCCGCCGGATCCTACGACGAGATGGGCCGTGTGGAAGCCTACGAGGAAACCCGGGCGGATTCCCTGGGGAACACAACAAATATGCGTTGGCAAGGCGGCAAGTATGACGAGGACGGCCGCCTCACCTCTTACAAACAGCAGTTAACTGACGACGCCGGAAACGTACAGGAGAAATTCCAAGAAGACGCCAAATACGACGTAGACGGCAACCTTGCCTCCTATAAGGAAGAGGTGAAAGAGTCCAGTGGAGCCTTGTATAAAAAGGAATGGTCCGGCAAATACGACACATTCCGCCGCATGACGGAGTCCAGGGAAGTGAGCGCCCGCTATGAAAACGGCTCGCATGCGTCCACAGACGAAGTCCGCTGGAAGGCGCGCGGGTTCGACAAGGAAGGCCAGATTTTAGGTTACGAGCAAGTTACCGAACGCACGTTCCCCGGCTCAGCCAACAAGGAAACGATCAGCCAGTCGGTGGGTCACATCCAGAGGGATGAACGCGGCCGCACCGTGGGCGACATCGCCCGCACGGAAACCACATCGCTTAAGAACGGCGAATCAAAAACAGAAACCACAACGACATTGCGGGAAGGCATCGCCTTCTACACCGCCGAGGACGAAGCCAAAGACCCCACCCACGTCAAAGGTCAGATGGCGGGCTACCGCCAGACGGTGCTCTCCGAGGACGATTCGACAAAGTCCCGGGCGGTTGTCGTGACGGGGATGGCCTACAACAAAAAAGGCGGCTCGATCAACCCCGGCATGACGCTTCAGGCCGACTCCGACCGCCTGAAAGAAAGCCTCAGGCAGATCGACGCCCTGGTGCAAGCCGAGCCTTTGGCCGAAGAGGGCGCGCTCAGGCGCTTGGGCCAGCTCGTGGCCTACTCCAAAGACCTCGTGCAAAACATCGTTGGCTGGTTTAAAGAAAACGTGCCGGGCTTCTCCGGGGTTTCGGCCCAACAGATCGGCACATGGCTCACGAAACTTAAAGACGCCGTGCTCTCCGGGGCGCAAGGGGCGATCGAGTCCGTGGGGAACTTGTTGCCCAAAGGCCTCTTAGGCGGGAAAGCTTCCGAAGCCATCCAAGAAAAGGCGGCGGGACAGGACACGGGCGCGACATTAAAAGAACTGGCCCCCGAAGCGGTGACCCCGGGGATGTTCCCGGCCATGATCCGCTCGCTTGGCTCCTTTGACCATCTTTTGACCGTCGCAAACCGCACGGATGTCCGCGTGGACGAAGAGGGCCGGGCCGCTTCCTGGAAGGAGACAAATGTTTCCAGCGCCGCCAAAGACAAGAAGGTGGTGAACGAGATCCAGGCGGAATACGAGGCCAAGAGCCAGCGTCTCGCCGCTTACGCCATGAAGACCACGGAGGGGGACAAGGTCACCCAGCTCTTCCGCACGGGCTTTACTTACAACGGCCTGGACCAGGCCGCCGGCTACCGCGAGGCGACATTCGACGGCGACACACTTCGCGTGGATAACAATGACCTCGCCTGGAAAGACATGAGCCCCACAGATAAGAAGGCCCTCCTGGACGACCTTTTCACGAAGAAAAAGGAAGTGGAAGGCCAGGTGTCTTTCCAAACTTTGAAAGGCGCGGAGTACGACATCAACGGGAACATGGAAAGTGCTTTCAGCACGCTGGATAAGCGCGGCGTTGCCTTGAGCGACATAGAGGAAGCCAAACAGTTCAAGGAAACCAAATCCCAACAGATCGATATCGCCCGGAAGGGCCTGGAAGAAGAGGCCCAAAATAAGATCGACGCCGAAGACGCGGCCCTTACCGTGTTTGAGGATATGTTCACCGGAAAAGAAAAGGACCTCGCCGAAGCCCAGAACTCATTTAAGACGGCGACGGCTGACCTAAAAACCGCGCAATTGGACCTCACAAAGCGGGAAACTGAGCTGGCCACGGCGGAGAAAACCCTTGAAGACGCCAAACTGGAACTGGGCCAAGCCAATATTGAAGAAGCCCGTTTGAGCCGGGAGGCGAAGGCCTCCCAGGCGGCCTATGACGCGGCACTTCTCAAATACAACGCCGAATACATAAAGCTTTACGGCGACCCGGCCAACCGGGACAAAGTCCCGGGCAGAAAGAAGGAACTGGAAAGCGCCAAGACGGAATTTGACACGATTCAGGTGGAATACAACAAGGCGAAGGATTACGAGAGGCTCACCGGCGTGATCGACAGCTACGGCAACCGCGTGAGCTGGCGTCCGATCGAAGAGGACATGGGCCTTGAGCTTTTCTACACGAACCCGGACGGCAGCGTGATTTTGCAGGGAGTGACGAGCGTGGACGCGGCCAACCCCTCGGACGTGGACAAGGCGACAGTGTTGGAGTATCTGATCGGCGAAGCCGTTTCGGATCTCGTGAGCGCCCTCAGGGAAAGAAGCAAGATGACACCGGTATCGGCGGAGGAATCGAAGAAACTCACGGCCGACCACGACAGAAAGAAAGCGGTGTATGACAGCCTCACGAAACAAGTGGCCGACCAGGAACGGGACCTCGGGCCTTTGGAGACAGCCAAAGACAACGCGGACAGGGAAAACGGCCGCATACAGGGTTCCTACGGCGACGCCAAAACCCAAGTGAGCCGGGCCACAGTAATCCGGGACAATGCCAAAACGGGCCTGAAAATTGTGGCTGACGGCCTCGCCGTCCAACAGACGGTCGTGGGGGATGCGGCGAAGAGCTACACGTTGTCGGAGGAATCCCTGGGGAGCGCCCAGGGAGCGTTCGATGCCGCCAAATCGGACCTTTCGGAAGCGCAGAACATTTATAGCGAGAACGTCGCCAAGATCGAGGATGAAAAAGAAAATACGATCAGCGAAGAGACGGCCAAAATCAACGAGGAATTCCAGAAGAAGGCCGAAAGCCTTTCGCAACTGAATTTGGTGCTCAAAAACGGGAAGCCCGTCACTTTGAGCGCGGAAGACGCCATGAAACTCTACGACGGCGGATCCATCGAGCTCTACGGCGAGAAATACACCATGGCGGACCTGGGCGAAAAGGCGAAGGTGAAAAACTCTCTCGACAGCACGCAGGAGTCCGTCCAGCTCCACATGAACGATCCCAAACGCGCCACAACCCTCACCTGGTCCGGGGCACTTCGTGCCCAAGGGAAAGAGGTGACGGCTGGAAACCTCGCGCAGTTGGCCGGCGTGCTGGATGAGGCGGTGAAAGACGGTGGGGCGGGCTTGGCGCTTTCCAGCGATGGCACGTTGAACATGAGCCGCGTGACGAGCCAGACCCTGAACAAAGCCGGGCAAGTGTCGGATCAGACCATGGAAGTTGTGGAACTCTACCGCCAGGGCCAGGAAACCTCCGAGCGCCGATACACCCAGGAGACCAAAAACCAGACCTACGACACCAAAGGCCGCCTGACGGGCTACGACCGCACCACAAAAGAAGGCCCGAAGGTAACCCAGGAGACTCTGAAAAACGCGACCTTCGACGGCCAGGGCCGTATGACGGGAAGCGTAACGCATGTGGCCGAAAAATCGTTCCGGCCCGACGGCTCAGTCGAAACCGAGGACGCCTACGACCTGGAAACCTACGGCACAACATTTGACAAGGCGGGACGAGTTTCGGGCAGCACTTCGGTGCGCCGCCAGGGAGACGACGTCACAATACAGGAGACCTCTAACAACCAATATGACGCCGAAGGCCGCGTGATCTACAGCCAGACGAAGTCTCTGGAGACGACGGCCGACGACTGGAAAAAGAAAGACGGGAAACTGGACGGCCCCGGCGTGAAGGTGACCCACCAATGGAGCCGGGAGTTCAACGCCCGGGGTCAGGCGACGGGCCTCGCCCGGCTTACGAACGAAACGCTTTATAACGAAGCTGGAAAAGAAGCCGGAACAAGCACGAAATGGGAAGACGTCAAACAGGCCTACGACGCGCAAGGGCGCATGACCCGGAGCGAAAGCACGGTGAGGGAATACTCCTTCGCCGGTGGTCGCCAGAGGATGGGTGAACAGTTGGCCGGACCGGTCCCCGACAAGGCCTTGAGTTCTGACGCCCAGGGCCGTGTTCCGGAAACGAGCCTGGTCGAAGCGCCCATTAAAAAGCCGAAGGTGGAGAGGCCACTTCTGGATGACATTGAGGACCGCAACCGGACGGGAATTATGCCGATCCCCGGAGAAAAAGAAAATACAGGCATCATTCACGTTAGCGGACCTGGGAAACCTGAACGATTTTCCCCTGGCGGGATTCCTGACCTTGACGCCGAGGGCCGCCCCATCCATAAGATCAGCCCGATCGAATCGCCCAAACCCAAAGTGAAGCGGCCATTGAAGGAAGGACTTGAGGATCGCAAATGGCTGGGGATCTTCCCAGTCCCCGGGAAAAAAGAAAAGATCGATACAATTCGTCGTCTCGAGGGAGAAACCCAAACGCCTGGAGCTACCGCTCAAGACATCCGCCTGGGCGGCCGGGCGACGCTCGTAAAGTCATACAGCATCGTCGTCGAAAACACGGCTTTCTCGAGCTCCGGCCTTGCCCTGAGGTCCAAAACGACTTCGACCGAAAACGGCGTTGCCACCATTAAAGAGACCACGGCCGACAACGTCTACGACAGCCGGGGCCGGCTCGTGGAAACCCACAACCGCGTGACGGGTCCCACGGGAGAAAGCTTCGTAAATTGGAAAGCGACAAAGCTCGACAGCCGTGGCCGCGCCCTGCGCTATGAGCAGTCGGTCTTAAAAGACGGCGTCACAACGAATGAAGTCTCCACTGCGGACGCGGTCTATGATTCCCTGGGCCGCCTCAAGAGCCAGTCCACACGCGTTGTGAAAACGGATGTGGAAGGAAAAAGCGAATCTTTTGACCAGGACTACGCAGTGGAGGAATACGACATCTTCAGCCAGGTGGCCGCCTCGCGCACAAGCACAACCCGCCAGACGCCCGAAGGTGCAACAGTTAAAGATGAGTCCAATAGCCGTTTCACTTACGACGCCTTCGGCCGGGCGGTTAAGACGGTCACCACGGGCAATGAGATCACAAAGGTGGGCGGGGAAGAACGGGCCCGGGCCTACTCCAACACGAACGAAGTTCTCTCCTTTGACGCCCAAAACCGCGCCTTGCGCGTGAGGAGGACTTCGTCCTCTGATAATGCCCCGACAACGGAGACGATCTCCCAAAAAGACATCGAGTACGACGCCAAAGGGAATATGAAGAGCTCCAGCGACCTTGTCCACACGACAGGGACAGCCGAGGACGGTTCCGTCCTCGACAAGTTCACATACCGCACACTCTCTGACGCCGAATACGACAACTGGGGCCGACAGGTTTCCTATACACAGACCACAACAGACGGCGCTTTGGTCTCGACGCAGAAGGTCGCGGGAATCGTCTACGACGCGGCCGGTCGAATCGTCTCTTCAATTACGGATGGGGTTGAAGAGTCCACCGACCCTGCCGCCCCGCTCTATGCCGAGACCCGGACCGAGCAAAAGGACATGAAGTATGACGCCTGGGGGAACCTCGTCGATTACGACAAGACGGTCAAAAAAGGCGAAGTCCTCACGCATTACGACCCCGTGAGCCTGGAATATGACAAGAAAGGAAACCTCAAAAATTCCGTTACGCACGTGACGGACAACTTCGGAAAAAACGATTATGACCTCTCGCTCGACCAGGCCTACAACAACTTGGGCCAATTGGTTTCCGGCATAAGCGCCTCGGTGGGTGCTCAGGACAAAACCCTGGAATCATCAGCCTTGGCCGCATTGAAATCCGTTTTAAAGGCCCAGGCCCCACCCGAATCTCTTTCTAAGTTGGGCCTGAGTGATATCCGCACCACCCAAACCATCGCCGCCAAATACGACAGGCAAGGCCGCATGGCGAGCACGGAAACCGACCGGTTGAACCTCGTCTGGAACGAAGACGGCCGGCTTATCCAAAATAGCCGCACCCACGCCGTTTTAGAAAACAAAGCCTTCGATTCTTTAGGACGCGCCCTCGCCTGGCGGGAAACCTCAAGCTCCCCAGCCTCCCCCGACAAAAAGACCATCGTTGACAGCGCCGTCACCTACCAAAAAGACGGCTACTACGACACCGTCCTCACCACCACACGCGAGGGCGACAAGGTCACCCAAGGCTATAAATCCAATTTCGTCTACGATGCCCGCGGGAACGCCAAAGAGTTCACAGAGGCGGGTTTTGACGGGGCGGCGCTAGACGTCAATGGAAAAAGCATCGTTTGGGAAAGCCTTTCCTTAAAAGAGAAAGGTGCTCTTCTCACCGAGCTTAAAGAGAATAAAAAGGAAGTGGAAGGCCTCGTCACGATCACGGATTACAAGGAGGCCGAATACGACGCCCGTGGCGGCATGGTGGGGGCTTTCACAGATATCGCCCGCCGGGGATACTCCACAAGCGAATTCGCGGAAGCCGAAGCCTTCAACACGTCTCTTTCCGACGCCCTGGCCCAGGCGGCGCAACTCGTGAAAGATGAAACGGCGGGGAAAATCGCCGCCGAGGAAGCAGCCCGGGCCGTCAAGGAAGACGCCCTCCAGAGGGCAAAAGACGACCTCGCGCGGGTCGGCACGGACGCGGACGGGCCCTACATTGACTACGAGGCCGCCAAAACCGCGCGGGAGCAGGCGGAGTCCGTCAGATACTACGCCCAATCGGCCGTGAACTCCATCCAAACGGACATCGACGGGTCCCGGGGGAAGGAGATCTACAGCGAGAGCAATTGGGGCGGCACGAGCGTCGTTTCCGTGGACGGGGACGGGAACCTCGTGACCGTC
>JACQPF010000288.1 GCA_016207625.1 Elusimicrobiota bacterium
CAGGTCCACGAACTCGGCGCCCTGTTCGGTGAGAAAGAGCGTCCCCTGTTCGAGCGCCGGAAATATGGCGAGCAGCAGTCCGTCGGGGCCGTAGAGCAAGTCCAGCTCGCCGGTCATCTTGTCGGCCTGGTCCCCCATCAACTGGCGGCGGACGGATTCCAGGCCGTTGACCGCCCGCACGCCTTTCGGGACCGGCGTCAAAGCCACCCGTTTGACGTGGTATCCCTCGGGGAGGGTGACGCCGTTGGGCAGCCTGTCGAGGGTTAAAACCGATCGAACGAACGCGCCGTCGAAAAGGGCGTGCAGGAGATCAAAGGCGGCCGTGCCTTCCTCCACGCTTTTGGGGAGGAGTTCGTCGATGAACGGATTCCTCTGTGAAGGCCTCAACTCAAATTCCTCATGATGTCGACGGCGCCTGGCTTCTTCGGCCACCTCGTCTCTCGTCTGGCGGAGGCGCGAGACGGAGAGCCTGCTGTCGTAACCGATCTCCCCCCAAACAGTGTGCGCCCCGCCCAAATCCGGCTCGGCGATCACCGCCACGGACCCTCTCGGCCAATAGTCCAGCCGGTCTCCCACGAGCAGCGCGTCCCGGTGCAGTCCCGCGAGGAGATGGGACAGGTCCAGTTTCCGCCCATCGATCGATTTGTGGCCGCCCGTGAAGGCTTTCTGGAAGTAAAGGTCCGCCTTTTTCTCATGAAGGAGGGTCTGCAAAGAGGAATGGAACGCGGTCCGCTCGGCGTCCGTCTCGTGGTAAAAAAGGCTCCTCTTTTGTCCGCGCCAGTCCACGAACGTGATCCGATAGAGAGGATAGGGCCTGTGTTCGACCCGGGTCACCTGCAATTGCCTCGCGCCCATCCGCTCCAGGTCCATGAGAAGGAAGGGTTCCACGCCGATCTGTTTGCGATTCCCGGGAAGAGGCCCCTCCAGCATCAAATTGAATTCGTATTCGTGGACGTAATCCCCATAGGCCATCTTCGCGTAATTCCGCGCCATTTTTTGAAGGGCGTCTGTCCCGGTGTAGATAGGATGACGCGGGCGGCCGGGGCGATAGAGCAGCGCATTTTCATCGAAGGGAACCCGGAACGTCATGGTGTTGATGAAATGCGCCTCTTCCAGGTTCGGAAACAGCTCAAAAATGCGGAGGTCCAACCCGCCCGGGTACACGGCCGTTCGCGGTTCAAATTGATAGCGACGGAATTGGCCCGGCCGGTCCAGAAGAAGCCGTTCCGCGGCCTGAACATCGCCCGCCTTCGCATATTGGACGAAGCTCTCCATATCCTCCATCCTCCGGAGAGTTTTGAAATAGAGCCCGGCGTTCCTGAGCATCCTCTTGGAATCGTCGTCATAATCTTCCCCAAGGACGTGCGTTAACAGGTCTCGCGAGAATTGCCGTGGCGGCGCGGGCGCGCTTTCCTTCTGCGCGGGCTTCAGCCGTGTTCGGACCTCCGGCGGCAGGGCCCTCCAGAAGGCGTTCAACAGCTTGATGGGGCGGTTTAAATCTTTTTGGTGGAACTCAACGCCGAAGCTTCGGGCGATGCTGCCGTTTTCAGGATCGCCGCTCATGAGCAAGAAAACCGTTTTCGCCTGCGGGCGGGTCTCTCGGATCCGTTGAATCAGCCCCGGGCCGTTCAATAGCGGCATGGCCGTGTCCGTGATCAACACATCGACGCCGGGGTTTTCTTGGTATTTCCGAAAACCATCTTCTCCGTTTTTCGCAACAACCAACTCAACCTCGATTCCTTCCCGGCCCAGGCTTTCACGAATAAAGTCCGCGTATCTCTCCCGGATCTCGGCATCGTCGTCCACCAACAAGATCCTGGTGATCCTTTTGGATTCAGTTGCCTGGGAGGGCGCCTTCTCAGCTATGTCGCTGTAAGAATAGACGATGGAATAGGGGGCGTCCGGCCGGAGGGGCGGCAGGATGGCGCCCACTTTGGCGCCGTTGGCCCGGTGGAACTGGGCGGTGGGGTCCAGGTATTTCTCTTTTCCGTTTTTATCCGTGAATTTGTAATCCAGGTGCGCCCGCACGCCGTATTGAAGGTCGAATTCCCGGTCCGTCAACTCGGGGTGTTCTTTCCGGAGAGCCGTCATCATCTCGCGATACTCGTCGCCGAAGTCTTTCGTCCCGTAGTTCGTCGGGCTCAGCGTGCAGTAATACCGGGTCCCGGGCTCCTTCTTCTCGAAGTAGGCCTTGGAGGCGTTGATGATCCTCTTCCCCACCCCGGGCACGGCCGTCGAGGGCGGCACGCCCACGGCGAAAAAGATCCGGCTGTCCCAGGTCTCTTGAGAGTGGGCGCCGGTGATGTGCTCCCAGGACCAGTTTCCGATAGTCTGGAGGTCTCCGCCGGTGTTCAGCCGGCGGCTGAAGAGCACGCCCAAAATCTTTCCCTCGTGCTCGGCGATGCGCACCCCGTCGGGGTCCTGCTTCAGGAATTCCCGCAGCGTTTCCTCGTCGTAAAGCTCTTCAAGCCCCCGTTTTCCCTTCCAAGCCGCGTCGTGGGTTTCGATGATGGCCGGGATATCGGCCTCCGTCGCGCTCCGCACGGACACCTGGTCCAAACTGATGGAAGGTTTCTTTTCTTCAGAGGTCAGGGGCGTTTCGGGGTGGAGGATGTTCCAGGACGCGTGGGCGGTGACCTGGGCCGAGGAGGCCAGGAACAAAACGGGCGAGAAGAACAGGAAGGCCGCATGCGCCAAGGAGGCGTCAAAGAAAAGGATCGAAACCGCCGACAGGAGGGTCCCCAAAACCAGCCCGGCTTTTTCCCCGCGCCAAACGGCCTCTTTGACTTTACGAACCCCCATGCCGACCATGATCTCCTTGTAGAGTCGGTCCTTTTCAAAGGCGGAGGGAGGCCCCCGCGCGTGCATGCGGACCAAGGCCCGGCTGGGCAAAAGGAGGAAAATCAGGTTTTCCCACCGCGGCGCGAACACGATTTCCGTCCAGGCGCGCGCGCCGAGTTCACCGGTATACTCGTCCACCCAGCTCCGGTAGGACTGGAGCGGAGCTCCCACCCAGGACCGGGACACACGAAGCGGGTAGAGGACGCGTTTCAAGAAGAACTCCGCCGCCCGCCGCGTGGAGGGCAGAGTAAGTTTTTGCGTCGACGCTTGTTCAAGGAGCCCCGCCATGAATCCCAACAACTGCACGTTGACGTTCACTTTTTCGTCCATGTCCTCGGCCTGCGCGTTCCGCGCGCGAAGCGAATCGATGTGGGCCCGCACGCTCGGAGGCCATTTCCGAGAAGGGTCCTCCGTGCTGTCCAGGATGTGATCGGCGAAAATGAAGAAATCGTCCCGGCTGGAGTGATGCCGCAGGGAATATTCCAACTCGACGTCTTCCCCTCGGGTAAGCGCGTCGAAGAGCTTCGCAAAGATCCGGTCGGCGGGCCCTTGGATATGCTCGATGATGCGCTGGCCGTAATGATAGCGCAGGAGGAAATCGGCTTCTTTTTTGAGGTTGACGAACGCCGCCGCGGGCGCCTTCTGGAGGATGGTTTTCCCGCGGCGAAACCCTTCTTCGAAATGCTTCCGCCGCATCTGTTCTTTTTGCTCATCGATCATGTCCTTAAAGAGGTAGGCCAAGGCGTAGGGCAAGCGCCGGGCCCAGGACGCCTCGTTGTGCTGCCCGAGGGGGTCTTCGAAACCGGAGACCGTCACGCCCAATTCGCCGCCCAGTTCGATGGCTCGTCCCATCACGGCCCGGTTGTTCGCGACCATATTACCTTCGGCCGTTCCGCCGTCGATCCAGAGCCGCAGGGGCAGGGCGGACGCCGCTAGGTTCCGTCCCTGTTTGTCGGAAGGGGCGGACGCCGCTAGGTTCCGTCCCTGTTTGTCGGAAGGGGCGGGTTTTGATTCATTGAAGCGTTTGATGGCGCTGCGATCGTTCCACCAGAACGAGCTCGACAGGCACCCGATGCGTCCGAACACCTCCGGGTATCGCGTCATGGCGTGGAAACTGATCAGCCCGCCGAGGCTGGACCCCATCATCGCCGTGTTGGCGCGATCGGGGATCGTCCGGAAGCGGCGGTCAATGAACGGCTTGAGATGATGCACGATCGCATCGACGTATTGGTCCCCTTGGCCGCCGCGGTTGTCCGAATCGACATCCGGCGTATACTCCTCCATCCGCCGGGGGGTGTTATGTATCCCCACAACGATGATCTCGGGCAATTGATGCGAGGCGACCAGGGCATCGACGGCCTGGTCCGCTTCCCAGGGCACGCCGAAGGCCGACTCCGAGGCAAAAAAGAGGTTCTGCCCGTCGTGCATGTACAGGACCGGGTACCGCCGCTGGGGATCCCTTTGATAGCTGGGCGGCAGATGAACGGTGACATCCCGGGCCAACACATCATCACCCATGGGGACTTTATGAATGATTTCAAAGCGCGCCACCGGAGTCGCCGCCGGCATCACCTTTCGTCCAAATGTCGTTTTGACCGCCTGGGCCGCGAAGGCCCGCAGGCGGTCCAGCCAGGATTGAAGCCGGGACCCCTTTTCCTCGGACGTCAGCGGCGCTTCGGGATGGAAGGCGTTCCAGGAGGCGTGGGCGGAGATCTGGGCCTCGGAGGCGATGAACAAGATGGGAGAGAAGAACAGGAACGCGGCCTGCGCCAGGGAGGCGTCAAAG
>JACQPF010000321.1 GCA_016207625.1 Elusimicrobiota bacterium
CACCACCGGCAGCCCCGCGCGCATGGCCTCCAGGATCGCCAATGGGATCCCTTCATAGAGGGACGGCAGGACGAAAACGCGGCTCAGGGCGAGCCAATCCCGGACGTCCGGCCTTTCTCCGAGGAGGAAGACTCGTCCGGCCAGGTTCTGTTCATGGATGAGCTTCGTCAGGCCCTCTCTTTCGGGGCCGTCGCCGAGCACGACGAGCTTCGCCCGTCCGCCCGTCCGGGCCGACACCGCCGCAAAGCCCCGGATCAGGCTGGGGTAATTCTTAACGGCGGCCAGGCGCCCGACGGAACAAAGGACCCAGTCCCCGGGCTGAAAACCGATCTCCCTTTTTCGTTCCTCCAGGCCGGACCGGCCGGCCTCTTCGGGAAAGAACTCAACGCCGTTCCGGATCACCAGGACTTTCTCGGGGGAAACGCCCATGTCCCGAAGGACGGCGTCCCGGATCAGGTCCGACACCGCGATGACCCGGTCCACGCCGATGGAGAGGACCTTCTCCACCTTCCGCCGAATGAGCTTCTTCACGGTCCGGGCCTGATCCTTCGCCGGATAAAGGTCGCTCAACCCATGGACCATGTGAACGACGGCGGGCGTCCGGGCGATCAGCCCGGCCAGGGCCGATTCGCAGAAGGTCCCCCAATCGTGCGAATGGAGGACGTGTATCCCGTGCGTCTCCAATATCTTCGCCAGGCGAAACGGAACGCGGACGTCGTTCCCCTCTTCTTTTCCCATCTCCAGGACGCGGACTCCGGCCCGGCGGATCCTGTCGGCCACAGGCCCGGACTTTTTCAAACAGCAAATCATGGGCTGAAACCGGTCCGAAAGACGGTTCACAATGTTCACGACGACGTTCTCCGCCCCTCCCACGTCCAAAGTTTCGACGACGTGCAAGACCCGGATTCTCTCCATCATTTGATTTCTCGAATGGCCGCGAACTCGAGGCCTTTGCCGCGCATCTCGCGCAACGCCCGAGGCAGGGCCTCGACCACCGCCCGGTTGTCGTCATGGAAAAGGAGGATGTCCCCTCCCGACGCCTTCCGGCAGGCCTCCAATACGGTTTCGGGCGACGCGGCGAACCCGTCCCCCGAGTCCACGGACCATAGGACGATCCGCAATTTCCGGAACAGGGCGAAGAGAAGCAGCGGAACCGTCAACCGGCCGTAGGGAGGCCGGTGGACCCGGACCGCGGCGCCGCAGGCCTCGCGCAGCACATCTTCCGTACGGACGATCTCCCGCCATTGGCCCATGACGTCCCATTGGGCGATGCGACCATGGGACCAACTGTGGCCGGCCACTTCATGGCCCTCGGCCGCCACCTTCTTCGCGACGCCGGGATGCCGGCTCACCTCTCGGCCCGTCATAAAAAACGTGGCTTTCGCGCCGTGCTCGCGCAGGACCCGCAGGATCTCCTCCGTGTTTTGCGGATGCGGACCGTCATCGAACGTGAGGAACACCGTTTTCCCTTCAGGCCCTCTGGAAATCAAGCCTCTCCCCGAAAACAGCGCAAAAAGAGCTTTCTTGACCGCCGACCGGGCGGCGGATCCCGCGCCTTTGGCCGCAGTTCGAACGGCCTCCTTGGCGGCCAGCCGCCAGGCGTCCGCGTTCCAAGGGTCATGGGCGATGGACGCGCGCCACCTCTCCCAGCGCGAAGGATCGTTTTGATCGAAGGCCGATTCCGCCCAGTCGAAATAGAGGCGGGACATGCGCTTCCGGTAGAGCCGGGCCGTGTAGCGCTCCCGGTTCCTTTCGATGATGCCCTTTTGCGCCCCGTACTCTTTTTCCAGGCTCCCGTGAAGGAGAGACGTTTTCAGCACGCGGTAACGCGTCAGCCGGTTCGACATGAGGAGGAACAAATGGCTCTGCGCCAGGCGGATCCACAAATCATAATCCGCCGACAGGATGCGCTCGGCCGCGTAAAAACCCCCGGCCCTTTCGAACGCCTCCTTCCGCATGAGCACCGAGGACAAAGACAACGGATTGCCTTTCATGAGGAGTTCCTGATAGAAGTTGAGGGGCCGGTCGCAATGACCGTTCCTCGCCTCTTTCGCCCGCCCGGGGAAGGGGGCTCCTCGATCGTCCATTTCCTCCGTCCGCGTGGCGATCACGGCCACGTTGGGGTAGCGCTTCAGGAGCCTCATCTGCCGTTCCACTTTTTCCGTCTCCCATTCGTCATCGGCGTCCAAAAACGCGATGACGGGCCCGCGCGCCGCGTGAACGCCCGTGTTGCGGGCGGCGTACACGCCCTTGTTCTCTTGATGGAGGAGGACGATGCGGCCGTCGAAAACCCGCAGCCGGTCCATAGTTCCGTCGGTGGACCCGTCATTGACCACGATGACCTCCATCGAACGGTAGGACTGGCGGAGCGCGGAGCGCACGGCCCGCTCGATGTAGGCCTCCGCGTTGTAAACGGGGATGATCACGGACACCAGGTCCAAGGCGTTTCCCCGGCTCATGAGACGGCCTCCAGCCGCGCCTCGTCCATCTCGCACAGGCGACGAAGGGTCTCGTAGGTCTCCCAAGCCGTCCTGTAATGGAGGCCGAATCCATGTTCCGGACGGAACGTCTCCTCCAACAGGCCGTAGAGCCTGTCCAGCATCCCCTCCTCGAAAAAGGCCCGGCGGTTGCTCTCCTGGGTGCCGTGGGAATGGACTTTGATGATGATGTGGTCCGGCCGTCCTTCCACGTGGATCATTTGCTTCGCCCACAGGCGCACCCTCTCCCGCGTCGGGGGGTTGTCCGACGAGATTTCCGCGTTTTCGATCCGCGGGAACAACCCCCACTTGCGGCTCTTCCAGTTGAGGGCCAGCGGGCCCTGGACCATCAGGAGGCCCTGGGAATCCCAGTGCCCTTTCGCAAGCCTTCGGCCGGCGTCGTGCGATTTCGGCCGCGCGGGATCGTCGTGCGCCCAGTAGAGGCTGTTGATCCGGCGGGTCTGCGTGTCGCTGGGCGCCGACGGCAAAGTGAAGTCGGCGTAGCAGCCCGTTTCTTTGAGGATGGTCAATTCGTCGTTCACGCCGCACCACTTCCCGTCTTTCCGGGAATTGTCCAGGGCCCAATTCCCATGGATGAATCCGTAATCGATCTGGCCCGTCACGGCGTTCCTTCTCAGCAACCCGTGATGGGAATACAGCAGGTTCTTGAACCTCGTGAGTTTCCGCCTCAATTCCTCCCCCGTGTCGCCGTCATGATGCAAATGCACTTCCACGTCTCCGAAACCGTTCCGGCAAAGGGCCTGGAGCTCATCGAGGATCTCCGGGTCGTATTCCTCTTCCGGATAAAAGTGCGTGTGCTGGGGATGCCTTCCCTCCGCGTCCCGATGCTTCCGGGCCACCTCGGGGTATTGCCGGCACCACTCCTGCGCGCGCGTCCGCGCCAAATCTCGGGAGCTTCCTCCCCAGTACGGCTCGAAATGGTCCGCGAAGAGGAAGACCACATGGACCAGGTCGGGCCGCCGGGACCGGCGGCGGAGGCGCGGCCGCCAGTAGGAAGCGAGCCAGAGGTGCATGTTCTTTTTCAAGACGAGCCCCGCCGCCGACAGGACCGCGGCGGCCAACAGGAATCCCGTCGTCAGGAGAACCCAAGTCATCGTTCCGCTTTCCTCCACAGCACGCTTTGACCCTTGGTGAAATATTTATAGAAGCCGTAGAGCGCCGCGCAGTTGCCCAGGCAGAAATACAGCGGGTAATAGAGGATTCCGATGCGCGATCCGTTCTTCGCCAGCAGGTACCCCCAGAAGGCCATGTAGTAGAAAAGCACCTGCAGGACGAAGAACACCTTCCAGGCCATCGCGTCCAAGGCGAAGCTCGACAGCAGCATCCCCAGCAGGGGGAAGGGAGCCAGCCACCGGAGGAGCTTATGCGAGAGGAACTGCACGGCGAACATATTGGCCGGCGGGAAGAGCATGCCCCGGAACGCCATGACGATTTGGTAGCCGGCCGACGCGTACCGCGTCTTCAAGTGGAATTCATCGACGAGCGTCTTGGACGCCGTTTCTTCGGAAACGGCTTCGGGCTCATACACCACGCGGTAGCCCTTACGGATCAGGCTTAAGGTCAAGTACATGTCGTCATGGACCACGTGACCCGGGATGGCTTCGAATAGGCCCTTGCGCATGGCGAAGATTTCCCCGTCTGCCGTTGAGATGGACCCGAGCTGGCTTTCAAACACTTTCAAAGCCCCCTCGTAGCTCCAAAACCGCTCTTCCCCTTTCGTGGCCTCGCGCTCGGGATCGCGGCGGATCACCTTCCGGCCCGAAACCCCGCCGACCAACGGATCGTTGAAGTTGCGGACCATCCGGCGGAGCGTTTCCGGCGGATAGCTGGTGTTGGCATCGGAAAACAACAAGACCTCGCCCTTCGCGAACGGCGCGGCCCGGTTGAGCGCGACCGTTTTCCCTCTCCGCTCGGGCTCATGGAGCACCCGCACGCCGTCGGCCTCGAACTCCCCCGCGATCACGGGCGTGAGGTCGTCCGAACCGTCCGCGACCACGAGGACGTCGAGCTTCCCCGGAGGGTAATCCAGCTTCAGGGTGTTTTCAATCTTCTCCCGAATCACCCGCTCTTCGTTGTAGGCCGCGATGACCACGGAGACGGCGGGTTCGATGTCGGCCCGCCGGACCGGCTTCCTTTTGACGATCCCCAGGAGATAGACGATGAGGAAGAAACCGAAGTACGTGTAGACCACCAGCCCCAGGCACAACCAGAAGAGGATTTTCATGACGGCAGCATCGCCTCCTCTCGACGGCCGACGACGTGATACATGTCCAGGATCCTCTCGGCGTTCCGGTCCCAGGTGTGCCGGTGTTCGACGCATTCCCTCGCCCGGCGGCCCACGCGTTGACGCAGAGGTTCGTCCTGGATCGTCGTCCACAGCGTTTCCAAAAGCGAATCGTCCTTCTCCTTCTCGAAGATCATGCCGTTTTCGCCGTGCACGATCACGTCCCGGATGGGTCCCCGCGACGGCGCGACGACCGGCTTGCCCATCCCCATGTACTCGAACAGCACCACGGGCGACCCGAAGGGGTTCGTGTCCGGAATCAGGCAGAGGTCCATCGCGTCGATGTGCCCGGGGATGTCCCCGCGCGGGACGCGGGGCAAGATCAGGATCTTCTCCTTCAAACGGAACCCGTCGATCAACCGCGTCATGAACGTCCGGCTCATCCCTTTCCCGGCCACGTCCCCGATGAGCAGGAGCCGCAGATCGTCTCTCCGGCGCGAAAGCTCCCGGAACGCCCGGAGAAGGCCCGGCAAGTTGTCCCAAGGATCGAACCAGCCGACGAAGCCGATGACGAAGGCGCCCCGCAGCCCCAGCTTCTCCCGGACCGGCCGGCCGTTCCGGCTCGGGGAAAACATCTTTTCATCCACGCCGTTCGGGACGACCATCACCTTGTCCCCATCGATGCCCATCCTCACGATCTCTTGTTTCAGGAAGCTCGACACCGTGACGACGACGTCCGCTTTCGAGAAGACGTATCGTTCGATGATCCCGGCCAGTTTCCTCAGGAGGAGAGGCCGCGCGCGTTTGTGGGGAGTGATTTCATTGACTTCCAGGACGAGAGGCAAGCGGTGCTTTTTCGCGACGCGAGCCGTGGCGAACAGGAAAAACGCGTACCGCTCATAAACGAGGTCCACGGGAGACCGACGGATCATGCGTTCCAGCCGCCGCCCATGAAACAGGTTGTATCCCAGCTCCATCCCCTCGAACAGGATTTGGGGCAGGTGCCGGCTGACTTCTTTCCAAAGCCGGCCCCACCATTTCTTTTTCCGGCCGTACAAGTAGTCCCCCGCGGTCCGGAACGGATCCACGCCCGGAGGCGAGCAGAGGACGACCCGATGGCCTTTCTTCTCGAAACCGCGCACGATTCCGGTGATGTGCACGCCTTCGGCGCCATGACCCTGGGTGCGATGGTGATAGAGAATCTTCATTCCTTTTCCTTTCGGCTCTGGACGGATGACTTGAAAAACCCTGTTCACCTGCGGACATATCTGTTCCATCATTGGGTTGACCATATCGGGGACACTCCTCCTATTAGCCGGTCGCAACACTAAAAGACTCTGTAGTAGACTTTCGTCACAAGCCACAGCCCCGCCATTCCGGCGCCCTCAATCAGGGCCACGTTGCGCATGTCCTTGCGCGCGAACCGCACGGCGATGCCCGCCTGCTTCACCACCGCCATGGAGAGCGCCAAAAGGACATAGAGGAGCTCAAACTCGGCGGTGATGAACAAGGACGTCACCAGATACCCGATGATGCAGATCAAGAGCCCGTTGGCCAAGGATTTCTCCATCGGCGAGCGAAGCGCGTCCTTGGCCTGTTTCAAGCTCCGGACCGAGACGTACAGCAAGGAAATCCAGCAGAAAAGGCCCAGCATTCCCGTTTCCCCCATCACTTCCAAGAAGGAGTTGTGGGCGATGAGCCGCGATGTGTATTCGCGGAAGTTCCCCTTGCCGATCCCCAGGACGGGGTTGTATCTCACCATGTCGAAAGCCTCGATCCACATGTCCACCCTGTGGCTGGCCGACCTCTCCTTATCGTTGAAATCGCCGAACCGGGAAGGAGCCGCCGCCATCAGGCCGAGGATCAAGAGGGCGCCGGCGATGAGGCCCAGCCGGCTTTTGAATCGGCTGCGGAAATGGAGGAAATTGATGATCAGGAAAGACATGAACCCGCCCCTCGAATTGGTCAGGTAAATGGCGAAGAGGATGAGCGGCGAAGCCACGAAGAACGCGAGCTTGTAAGGGAACCCCCAAGGCCCGGAGAAGAACTCCAACAAGAACGGGAATGAGACGACGAACAGCAGGCAGAGCACGTTCATGCCGTCCCAGAGCCCGACCCATTTGATGCGGTTCCCCCAGCCCAGAGGCTGTCCGGCCCAGCCGATGCCGTGCTGTTTCTGATAGATGCCCTGAATGGCCAGCAGCATCGTCAACAGGATCATGAACCCCATGAGCCGCTTCAGCTTGGGGAACGTGTCGATGAACAGCGCGAAGCAATAAAAAATGATCAGGAACTTGAAATAGGCGTAGAATTGCTCGAACGCCATGTCGAACCGGCCCAGCTTGAGATTGGACGCCAATATGCAGACCACCCAGAAAACCATCCAACGGAAATGGGGCATGCGGAAAACAGAGCCGATCTGGGCCGGGGACTTGCTGAACAACCCGAAAAACAGGACGAAGGCGAAGAGGGCGTAGTCCACGGGCATGTTCAAGAACGGCGCCACCCAATCCTGGGGGCGGATGTAGAGGGAAACGAAATATCCGAGCAATCCGAAATAGGCCATATTATTTCTTAAGCCCCCGGATTTTGCCGATCACCGGCTCCAGGAAAACGCCCATCTGGCTGATCTCATTCCTGTCCACGCATCGGGCCCAATACAGGAAAACGGGGAACAGCAAGAAGAGGACAGGGATGGACCCCGCCATCAACGCAAGCGATTTCTGCGGAACGAGGGTGGAGAGGACGAAAAGGCCGACGGCGATCCCGTACATTTTCAGGATGGCGTACTGCTCATAGGCGATCGGGTACAGCCGGTTGGAGATCGCGTAGGTGGCGCCGACGGACACCAGGCTCGTCGCGAGGATGGAGAACACCGCGCCATAGGTGCCGTAGCGCGGGATCAGGGAGAAGTTGCACGCCAGCGTCGTCAAGCCGACCAGCACGTTGATGTAGAGCATGTACGTGGTCTTTTTCTGATAGAGGATACCCGTTTGGAAGAAATACGTCAGGCCCGAGATGCTGTAGGCCAATATGATCAGCGGGACCAGATGACCGGCCTCCAGGTATTCCGCCGGAGTCATGATCCGCAGCACGGGCCGGCAAAACAGCGAGATCGCCAGGCCCAAGAACAAGAGCGCGAAAACGGTGAACTTCAAGACCAGGGCGAGGATCTCCTTGGTGTCCTTCTGCTTCATGATCGAGAAGCGGAACGATCCGAAACTTTGGTTGAAGGGTTCCAGGAACAACACCTGCAGCAAGGCCCCGAACTTGACGGCCAGGGAGTAGATGCCCACGTCTCCGGCGGTGCCGTACGATTTGAGGATGAAGCGGTCGGCTTGGGCCACGGCGACGCCGAAAAGGGAGGAGAAGAGGAAGGGGAAGCTGTAACGCAAGATCCGGGTCAATTTCGGCCAGTCCCAATGGATCCCGCATTCCTTGAAGACGACGGACATCACGATGGCCCAGGCCGCGAGGACGCTCATCAAATTGCCCGCCAAAACGCCCGTCACGCCGCCTTTCATGACGCCCACCGTGTAGACGTTGCAGGCCACTTGGATCACGAGCTGCAGGAAAGACGCCGCGACGAAGAGGATGGAATACTCCCGCGCGCGCAGGTACGCGAAACCCACCTCCAGCGTCATCTCCAAGAACATGATGACCATGAGCAACGTCAACGCGTGTGTGTAGGCTTGGGTGTCGAACAACAGGAGGGAGGCCTTCCCGCTCCATTGCGCGGCAACGACGACCATCGGCAAAACGATCCCGGTGACGGCCGAAAGCGTCGTGCCCACGACCTTCTTGCGGTCGTCCTCCCGGTCGTATTCGAAATAGAACCGAAGGGTCGCGTGGGCCAACCCGATGGACAACAAGGACGCCATCACGATTTTCGTGGAGTAGAACAGTTCGAGCGTCCCGTATTCCTCCACGCTCATGGCGTGAGTGTAGATGGGCAGGAGGATGAACGCCCCCACGCGGTTGAGGACGCTGCCCACCGCGTAGATCGAAGAATGCTTCAGGAATCGCTTCAGGTCCGTTCTCATGCGTGAGGCTCCAAATCCCAGGATTGGCGGACGCGGGACAACTCCGTCCCGATCCACCCGCAGCATTTCATCAATTCGTTTTGCACGCGCCTCCGGCACCATTGCCGCCGGAAATCCTCGTTCCCCGAGGTGTGATGAAGGCCGAAATGCACGACCGTCATGAGGACGGATCCGAGGAAAAGGACGCGGTCCTCAAGACCCGGTCCTTCGGAAACCGCGGCGTCCAGGATCGCCCGCCCCATGGGGATCTTGTGGAC
>JACQPF010000289.1 GCA_016207625.1 Elusimicrobiota bacterium
CCGCATCATCGACATCGCCGCCGAGCTTGAGCAATTGGACGTCCAATTCTCACCCTATCGCGTCACGCCGTCCCGCTCCTCTGCGCTCCCCATGGCCCTCTTGAAACCCTACGAGCAGTTCTGCCTCTACGCCATGCAGCGGAACGGGTCCTTGGTGGACAACCTCCTCGGCAAGATGAAAAAGGAAACGGCCGCCACGGCCATCCTCGTGGCGGGCGGCTTCCACACGGACGGGATCACCCAGTTCCTCCGTCAGAAAGACGTTTCCTATGTGGTCGTCACCCCCAAAGTGACGGAGGCCCCAAAGGAGAATCGTTCCCTCGATGTTTTCGCGCGGGACCCGCTGCCCTTGGAGAAGATGTTTGCGGGAGAGGCCATCTATCTCGTGTCCTGGCGCCTCTTGGCGGAAAACGCTCTCCAGGTTTCCGGTTCCGCGATCCGCACGGAAGCCCTCCAGGCGTTCTACGGGTCTTTACAGGCGCTGCTCCACGAATTGGAAAACCGGCAAGCGCGGCCGGAAGATCAAAAGAAGTTCGAAGACTTAGCCGAAGCTTTCGCGAGCATCGAAGATTTTGAGATTTCCCGGGAGCCTCTCCGCATCGGCGGCGCCACCGGACTGGTCCTCCGGAAAGACGGAGTCAAGTATGTCGTCGTCGCCGCCGCTCCGGCGAAATACGCCGCCGCGAAGGAGAGCCTCTTCGCCGAAAAGGGTTTGAAAGCCGAGAACAACCTCGCGGAAGGCGAATTTCCAATCAAAGGCGCCCTGGTGAAGTTCGGCGTTTATCGCAGCGACGATTTCACGGCGGCGGACGCCGGCCGCTGGGTGAAAGCCTCTTTGACCCGCTTGGACCGGAGCCTGGCCGTTTTGTTCGGCCGCGCGGAAGCGGAGGATGAGGCGGCGGGATCGATGGAACTCACCCTTCAAGCGACACATGGTTTGTTGGAGGGTTGGCAAAAAGCGACGGGGGTTTTTGGGCCGATCAAGCGGTTCCTTGCAAAACATCGGCTGTGGGGAATATCCATCATCGAGGAACTGGGGATAAAGCCCTCGGAAGCCCGGCCTCCGACCAACGCCGGCGACCTGCTCCGGGAAGTTCATGAATTCTTCAAGCGATATTCTCCGCGGGACTTTTCCCGATTCGTGTTCTCGATCGAAGAGGGACTTCTCATCCCCGGGGAAATCGACAGGGACTCCCTTTTCACGGTTTTGGGCGAACTGATGACCAACGCGGCCGATGAGCAGAAATCAGGCGTGATCCAAGTGCGTTTGGAAAGAGCGGGAGACGAAATCGTTTTCCGCCTGACGAACCAGGGGACGGTGGCCTGGGGGGCTTTGCGAGGAAAGGCCCGCGCGGCCGCCCGGGAAGGACGGCTTTTCCGGCTTCCGGGGGGGACGATGGCGATCGGCCTCCAGGAAGGGGATGTGCAGGATTCGCCCGACGGAGCGATTGTCGCGGCCGCTCCGGTGTCCGTGGAGGAGCTGGAGCGCCTGCCGGACGAGGAGCTTTTGTACATCTTACGCCTCAGCCGCGGGAAAAGCGACCTGGAGTTGGGCGGACAAGGCGGCGGGTTGAACATCGTCCGCGACCGGGTTGTTTCCCAGTGGGGCGGGAAACTCCATGTTGAAACTATAGAAGAAGCCGGAGTCGGGAGCGTCACGGTTTCTGTGGCCCTGAAGAGCGCCGAGGCGGAGCGGAAACCAGGCTGGGCCGCTTCGTTGTTCCAAAGCCGTGTTCCGGCCGTCTTGGCGGGGATGTCCGTCTATCTCCTGCAAAGCGTTGTTGGCATGGACTACACCTATTTGATTCCGCTGGCCATCATCATGGCGGGCTGGGTCGGCGTGGGGCAATACCGCTTCGCCGCCGCCCATAAGAACGTCACCGCCGCTCAATTCGCCGTCCGCCTTTCCGCCACATTCCTATTTAACATCGCCGCGCTCCTGCCCATCGCTCTCATCCCGCTGGCCGGGACGACAAGCGTGCTCGGATCGCTCGCGGCGGTTTCGGGGCTGTTGTCGGCGAACGTGATTCACACCGCTTGGACTGCCGGCGTGAAGGGGATGGAGCTGCTGGGAATCCTGCCGGAAGGCGCTTTCGCCATGACGGTAAAGCCCGGCGAGGCCGAGCCGGAGGGGAAAGCCGGCGTCGCACCGGCCGTGCCGATGAGAGTCACCCTGGAGTCGACCCGGGAACGAGTCCTCCGCATGGTCCGCCCGCCGTACGGCAAGAGAAGCGGCGTCATGGAGAACCTCAAGGGCCAGTTGATTGAATCCCACATCCGGCGCGTCTTTTTCGAGTTCGATCACCATCGCCGACTTCTTGAAAACGAGAGGATGAAGAAAGAAGCGGGGCAGGAAAACGATTACGAGGCGCTCTGGAAGGCCTATCGGCGGTTTCGGTCCGAGTTTAGAAGTTTCTTCGTCTCTCCGGAAGATCCGTACCTGGACAATTTTGATGACAGCCAGTTCATCTTTTTTGACGATCTGTTCCGGGACACTCCGCTGATGGATTACGCGCCCCGCCCGGACTTGATCCTCGCGGACGTGGTCGGCCGGGAAAATGGTGAAACCACCGTCCGGTTAAGGATAAACGACATCAAATACAGCGCCTGGAACGACCAAACGGGAGACGCGGAAGTCACCGGGCGAAACATCGACCCGGATTATCCTCTCCCCATCAATTTCAGGAGCGTCGTCGAATCCGCCCAGGGCGTCCGGAAGATCCATTTCGATCTACGTGAATTATCTGAGACGGCCGGCGGGAGGGAATTCCTCCGGAAAGTTCAAAATAAAAATCGACACATCGTCGATGCGGCGGGCTTGCAGGCGTATTTGGATGTTCTGTCTTCCCGGGCCAATCAACAGGCCATCGTCTATTTCGACGTGATCCGGAACCGGCTCGTGGCGGCCGGGCTGGTGAAGAAAGACGAGACGCTTAAGGTGGTCTTCGAAAAAGGGAAAGTGGTGACGATCCGCGCCCCTCCGCCGGATACCGGCGACGCCTTCATCGACAAGGAAGGCGTTCCCTTTGAAAAGAAAGACCTCCTGGAAAAACGGGAGAAGGTGCTGATCCGGCTTTTGCGGGAACGATTCAATCAGGACTTGATGGAATATCTGAAGCTTTTCAATAAGAGCCCGGGAGAGGCGGAGAGGTCGACGGCCCGCTTCTTCGTTGACGA
>JACQPF010000291.1 GCA_016207625.1 Elusimicrobiota bacterium
ACGGCGGCGTCCAGGTCCGCGGGACGGTCCTTGGCCACATCGGGATGGTTTTCTTGATAGAAGGCCAGGAGTTTCGCCTGGATTTCCTTTGCGGCCGTCGCCGTGTCCGCGTAATCCGAATCCAGGGCTTTCACCGCTTCCCGCTTGACGTAGGGGAGCGTCGGAGAGATGTCACCCGTGGCCATGGCTTCGTTCACGGCGCGCAGGGGGGACCGGTAAACGTGGCTCGGCCGGTTGTGGCAATCGATGCAGTCCATCGCGCGCACCGTCGCTTTGCCGCGCTCCTCAGGCGTGAGGGGGCTCTCGGCATGTTGGTACTCCGTCACGTTCCCCTTTTTGTCCGTCACGCGCACCCAGGCAATCTCCTGGCGCTCCTTGTCCCGGGCGATATACTCCACCTGGTTGCTCACGGCCATATGCCAATGGATCCCTTCCACCGGGCCCTGTTTTTCGCTCCCGCCGCCGATGTGGATCAAGAGGGAGATGGGGTTGGGCGTGTTCTTCTCGTCGGCGAGGTAATGGGGATAGACGTTTCGCCGGGATCCGAAGAACTTCTCCGGCCAGTGGCATTCCAAACAGGTGTCGCGGGCGGGCCGCAGGTCTTTGATGGGCGTGGGGATGGGCTGGGGGAACTTATGGGCAAGCGTGGCATAGACCTGGTACAGGCCGCTGAGCTTGGACTTCACGAACCAGTCGGCGCCGGGACCGATGTGGCACCTCACGCAGGCCACCCGGGCGTGGGAGGAGGTCTGATAAGCCGTGTGCTCCGGATTCATGACGCGGTGGCAGAGCGTGCCGCAGAAGGCGACGGATTCCGTGGCTTGATAGGCCTTGTAGGTCCCGATGCTGGTCCCCAGCAGGAACAGGATGCCCACCACGGCGACGATGACCATCGTGTCGCGGTGAACGGGGTTGGTGAGGTCGACGCTGATCTGCTTCGGAAAGAAAGAGGGTTTCCCTTGGGCCAGCCGGCGGCGCTCGATCAAAGCGCCCGCCGCGATGAGGATCAGGCCGAATACCAGGATCGACGGCAGGAACACATAGGTCAAAAGGCCGAGGTAGATGGTGGTCCTTTCGACCATCAGGTCGATCAGGAAGAGAAGGATGATGATACTGAAGGACGTCACGGCCATAAAGGCCCCGACGGTGGACGTCCAGTTGTAGAAGGTGATCGGCAAGCGGCGGCGTATCATTACGGCGTCTCCTTAAAAAGAATTCGCATCATCCTACAAAATTCTCAGGTCTTTCCGACAGCATTTTCAGACCTGTCCTATAGGATCTCCCGCGCCCGCATGCTCTAATAGGGATACAGGGCTTCGACATCCCCGCGGCAACATGAGGAGCTTTGTCTGAGACTTTTCCCGATCGTCATCTTTTGTTTGTCGGTTTTCGTCCGCCCCCTCTGGGCGGCGTTTAACATACGCCACGTCTCCGCCCGCTCCGCGGGCATGGGGAGCGTCTTCCTGGCTTCCCGCCAAGACCCCTCTTCGCTTTTCACCAACCCCGCCGGTTTCGCGGACCTCTCCACTTCCGAGATTTCTTTCCTCTATGGAAAGCCCTACGCGGGACTGCCGAACGTCGGGTTCGGAACGGGCCTCGCCACGTTTGCGTTCCCGACGCGGCTGGGTCAGGTCGGGGTGGGCTATTCCCTGTTCCAAGCCCAGGACATCCTCAAGGAGCAGGCCTTTGCCCTTTCTTACGCGGTGCCCTTTCGCCTCATCCATGTGGGCCTTACGGTGAAGCGCTTCACCCAATCCTTTTCGCCCGGGTCGGATCCCTTCGCCGCCCGGGACCCCGTGTTCCAAAACGGTCTCTCCCGGTCCGCCACAGGCCTGGACGCCGGGGCCTTGATGCCCATCGGAGAATTCCTGAACCTTGGCGCAGCCGTCCGGAACATCAACGAGCCCGATATCGGTCTCATCACCGAAGATAAGATCCTCCGGGAAATTGAGGCCGGGCTCTCCGTCCGGCTGGCCGGTGCGGGACTCCTCACCAGCGGCAACGTCGTGTTCAAGAGAGGGACGGACGGTTCGGGGATCGAATCCATTTTCCCGTACCTGGGCCTCGAAAAGAGCCTGGCGGCGAATTTCTCGGTCCGCGCCGGATTGAACCGCCTCGAGTACACGACCGGTTTCGGTTTCCGCAAGGGCTTCCTGGGCTTGGATTACGCCATCGTTTTTAACAGGAACCTCTTGGAAGACAACACGGGGTCGCATAAAATCGGCGTGACGTATCGCTTCCCATCAAAAGCATTGAAGGAGAATCGGTGAAACAAGGACCGCGCGTTTCCCCGAGGATCTTGCTGCTGGCGGGATTCACCGCGGCGGCCGTCGGAGCGGCCCCCCTTTCCGCCGCCGGGGCGGTGGCCCGCCTGATGCCGCTGGGCGATTCCATCACGGACGGGGTGGCCGTCCCGGGCGCCTATCGGGTGGAGCTTTGGAACAAATTCGTCACCGACGGCCTGAACGTGGACTTCACCGGGTCCTTGTCCAACGGCCCGGACAGCCTGGTGGACAAAAACCACGAGGGCCATTCCGGCTATCGCATCGATCAGATCGCCGCGTCCGTCAGCGGCTGGCTGGCCGCCGCCCCGCCGGACATGGTGCTGCTCCTGATCGGCACCAACGACATGATTCAGAATTACCAGGTGGCCGACGCTCCGGCGCGCCTGGATTCCTTGATCAGCCGGATCGCGACGGAACGCCCGGGCGCGCACATCCTCGTCGGCTCCATTCCGCCCCTGGCGGACGCGGCCGCCAACAACCGCGCCGTGACCTACAACGCCGCGATCCCCGGCATCGTCGACGCCCAGCGGGCGCTCGGCCGTAACGTCCGGTTCGTCGACATCTTCAGCAGCCTCACCGTCGGCGATCTCTACGACGGGAAACATCCCACCGCGGAGGGGTGCGCGAAAATGGCCGACGCCTGGCATCCCGCGGTCCGGGCGGCGCTGACGCCGACGCCTCTGTCCGTGGTCTTGGCCCAGCCGGCCTACAACGCCGCCCTCTCCACTCCCGGCACGGTGACGCTGCACGCCAACGTCTCCGATTTCGGCGGCACCGTTGTACGGGTTGAATTCTACAACGGCGCGGAAAAATTGGGAGAGACCGTTTCTTTTCCCTACGACTTCGGCTGGGTGAACCCGCCGTTGGGTCCGGCGGTGCTGTCCGCCAAGGTTTTCGACGACATCGGGAATTCCGGCGAGTCCTGGAGCGTGCCGGTCACGGTCTCGGAGGACGTCAATTCCATCGTCTTCTCGCCCGTCGCGGACGGCTACGCGGACAAGGCCAATCCGGCCGCGAATTTCGGAACGAGCGCCCAAATCAAAGCGAACGTCTATCCGGCCGGCGGGCTGGAATATGAGGGGTATCTGAAGTTCGACGTCTCCGGTCTGTCGGGCGCCGTGCGGAGCGCCAAGCTTCGCCTCTACGTCGTCAACCGCACGGTGGACGCCCCGGCGGTCTACTCGGCGGAGAACGCTTGGACCGAAAGCGGGCTCACGTGGAACAGCCGGCCGGCGCGGACCGGCGGCGCCGTCGCCGATTTGGGCGCGGTGCCGCTCGAGAGCACCGTCGAATACGATGTGACCTCCGCCGTCGCCGGGGAAGGCTTGCAGACCTTCGCCCTCGTTCCCCAATCGGACGACGGCGTCACCTTTTCCTCGCGGGAGACCCTCCACCCGCCGGAGCTCGTGGTCGACTCGGTCTTCTCCACGGACACCGAGCCGCCGGCCGTCGCCCTCACCGCGCCGGCGGACGGCTCGACCCTCCAAGGCTACGTGAGCGTTTCCGCCGACGCCACGGACAACGTCGGGGTCCGCTTGGTGCGCTTTTACAAGGACGGCGCCTTCCTGGGAGAGTCCACCACGGCCCCCTATTCCGTCTCCTGGGACACGTCGTTCGTCGATAACGGCACGCACACGTTGACGGCCGTCGCGCGGGACGCCGCCGGGTTGGCGAGCACGTCCGCGCCCGTGGCGGTCACGGTGAACAACGTCGATTCCACCCCGCCGGTCCTGGGTCCGTTGATGGCGGACGTGGGTTTTTCCTCCGCCACGGTCTCGTGGACGACCGACGAGCCGGCCACGTCCCAGGTGGAATACGGGGTCGGCGGATCGACCCAGTCCACGCCGTTGTCCCCGGTCCTGGTCACGTCCCACTCGGTGTTCCTGGACGGGCTCCAGCCCGGTCAGGCCTACCAATATCGCGTCTTCTCGGGGGACGCGGCGGGCAACCTGTCGGTGTCCACGCCGGCGGCCTTCACCACGCTCTCGGACACGGCTCCCGTCGCGCTGACGTTCTTTTCAACGGAAGACACCTACGTCGACAAGGCGAAACCGTCCCAGAATTTCGGCGCCCTGTCCCAGATCAAGGTGAACGCGGACGTGCCCGACGGGTTGGAATATGAGGGGTACGTGAAGTTCAACGTCGCCGGCCTGACGGGAGGCGTGCAAAGCGCCAAGCTCAGGCTCCGCGTGGCCAACGGCACGGTGGACGGCCCCGCGGTCTACCCGGCCGAGAACGGCTGGACCGAAAGCGGGCTCACCTGGAGCAACCGGCCGGCCCGGACCGGCGGCGTCATCGCCGACCTGACCGCGACCCCCCGCAACACCGTCGTCGAATACGACGTGACGTCGGCCGTGGGCGGCAACGGCTTCTACACCTTCGATCTCGCGCCTCAGTCGGACGATGGTGTCGCTTTCTCTTCCCGGGAGACCGGCGACCGCCCGGAATTGGTGATCACCTACACGCCGTCCTCTGATTCCCAGCCGCCGGAGGTGTCCTTGACGGCGCCGGCCGGCGGCGCCACAGTGTCCGGCGCCGACGTCACGGTCTCCGCGGACGCGTCGGACAACCAAGGGATCGCCCACGTCCGGTTCTACGTCGACGGAGCGCTCCTCGTTGAGGACCCCTCGGCCCCGTATTCCGCCGCGTGGGACACGACGCTCGTGGCGAACGGCACGCACACCCTCACGGCCACGGCTCGGGATGCGGCGGGGCTGACCCGAACGTCGACGCCGACGGTCGTGACCGTTTCCAACGTGAACACAACTCCCGTCACCCTGACCTTCCTCCCGTCGGCCGACGCCTACGCCGACAAAGCGAACCCGGCCCTCAATTTCGGCGCGGGCGCGCAGCTGAAAATGAACGCGTACCCGGCCGGCGGATTGGAGTTCGAAAGCTATGTGAAGTTCGACCTCTCCGGCGTGGCGGGACCGGTGCAGAGCGCCAAGCTCCGTTTTTATGTGGTCAACGGCACGGTGGACGCCCCGGCCGTCTATCTCTCGGCCAGCGCTTGGACCGAAACGGGCCTCGCGTGGAGCAACCGCCCGGCCCTGGCCGGCGGGATCGTGGCCGACCTCGGCGCCGCGAGCGCCAACACCCTCATTGAATACGATGTCACGTCCGCGGTGGCCGGGGACGGCCCGTACAGCTTTGCGCTCATCCCGCAATCGACGGACGGCCTCACCCTCAGTTCCCGGGAAACGGGGAACCCGCCTCAACTGGTCGTCACGATGGCGCCCGCCTCCGCGGCGGCGCCCTCGGCCGTCCCGTCGGCCCTCGGCAGGATTTCACGAGCTCATTACGGGAGCCTCCCCACGGGCGGAACTCTCCTTCACGGCAGTCCCATCCTCGTTGAGGTGCACGTCACGGGAGGGAGGGTTCCGGATCCCGGCTCCTCGGCGCCGGCCGTTTTGTTCGTCAATGGTTCCCCGCGGTCGCTCCGGGCCGTCCGGCCGGGGCTCTATTCCGCGCTCATAGACCCGGCGGGCTTCCAGGGGCCGGTGCGCTATCGATGCCGGGTCCCGGGTTCGTCCGGAACGTCGATCGACACGCCGGAACAAATCATTGAGTTCAGCGACACCGTGGCCCTCGCGCCTTCCGTGGACGACGGGGCTCTTTGGGAAGCGCCCGACGGAACGTCTTTCGATGCCGGCTTCAGCCTTCGGTGGTCCCAGGGCGCCGGATTGTCGGGGGTCGGTCTCCGGAAGCTCGCGCCGGAAGCCCTCCCATGGACCGGCACCCCGGCCGAGACCGCCTTGTCCTTCTACGAGATCGTCCCCCCCGGCCGGGCAGGAGCGGACCTGCCGCCTCCCTCGGCCCTCACACTCTCATACAACGACGTGGACGGGGCCGACGAAGACGGAGACGGCGTGCCCGACGGGGACGGCTGGGTGGATGGGACGCGCGTGGACGAACGCGCGCTGACCGTTTACGCGCGGGACGGGGATCGGTGGAGAGATCTCAAAGGGGAAGTGGACGCGAAACGAAACGCGGTCACGGTTCCGATCCACGGACTGACGGTTTTCGCGCTGGCCAGCCGCTCTCCTTTAACGGGCGCTCAAGCCGCTCAACGGTTCCTCTCGCCGGCGCTCGCCGACGGGATCAATGACGAAGCCGCCTTCGGGCCGGAAGCCCGGGAGGTGACCATCGTGGACGTCAACGGGCGGGACGTCTTTCACGCCACGGCGGAAGGAGGGGTTCCCGTCCTTTGGGCCGGGGTCGACAGCGACGGGCGCCCGGTTTCATCGGGGGTCTACATCGCCAAGATCCGCAAGCTCGACGGATCTTGGGCCTACCATACGCTCGTGGTCGTCAAATAGTAGAATAGAAGGAGAACTCAGGGCCGCGTCCTTTCTTCCCCGCATTGCGTAAAGGCCTGGAAAGGAATTGATATGCCAGCCAAAAGCCCTGAAGAGACCTTGCATCGCTTCTACGACCTCATCAAAGGAATCCGCATCGCCATGCTCACCACCGTGAACGCCAACGGCCGCCTGCACAGCCGGCCGATGGCGACCCTCAACACCGAGCCGACCGGAGATTTGTGGTTTTTCACGCGCGAGCACACCCGCAAAGTGGATGAGATACAAAAAGCTCATCAAGTGAATCTGACGTATTCCGAACCGGAAGCCGATCGCTTCGTTTCCGCTTATGGCACGGCCGAGCTCGTGCGAGACCCGGCCAAAGCGCGGTTGTTGTGGCGGCCGTACATGAAGGCGTGGTTCCCCGGAGGGCTGGACGACCCCGACCTGGGGCTCCTGCGCGTGACGGTGGAGGAGGCCGAGTATTGGGACGCGCCCTCGGGGATCATGGTCAAATTGGCGGGTTTCCTGAAAGCCGTCACCGCGGGCCGCACGTACCCGCCGAGCGAGCACGAGAACGTTCCGCTGGGGCGCTGAATGACGAACGGTGCTTGAGAGCCGCCCGGAAAGCTTCTACGCTATTTTTTCGACGGCCGGCGTGCGGTCCTCGATCTGAGTGGGAAGGCCGATCCGGTCCAGAAGCTTCAAGAGAGGATCGGGATCCAATTCCTCCACGTTCACCATGGTTTTCGGGTCCCAGACGCCTTGGGCGATGAGGATCGCGGCCGCCGCCGGGGGGACGCCCGCGGTGTAGGAGATGGCTTGCGACTCAACCTCGCGGTAACAAGCGGCGTGGTCGCAGGTGTTGTAGATGAAAACCTCTTTGTATTTCCCGTCCTTCTCGCCTTTCACCAAATTCCCGATGCACGTGTAGCCGCTGTAGTTCGGCGCCAGAGACAACGGGTCGGGCAGGCAGGCCTTCAGCACTTTCAGGGGGACCACTTCCAGGCCCTCCGCCGTGCGCACGGGTTTTTCGGAGAGGAGGCCGATGTTCTTCAGCACGTTGAAGCAGTTGATGTAATGGTCGCTGAACCCCATCCAGAACCGGATGCTGTTGGCGTCGATATTCCTTGACAGGGAGTGCAGCTCGTCGTGACCGGTGAGGTACACCGGCTGGGGGCCCACCAGGGGGAAGTCGTAGGTCCATTTGTCCGAATGGACGGGTTTGGAGACCCATTGGCGGTCGATCCACGTCCACACCTTTTTGAACTCGCGGAAGTTGATCTCTGGGTCGAAGTTCGTGGCGAAGAACTTGCCGTGTTTGCCGGCGTTCACGTCCAAGATGTCGATGGTGTCGATCTTGTCGAAGTGGTCTTTCACCGCCAACGCGGCGTAGGCGTTCACCACGCCGGGGTCGAACCCGATGCCCAGGATCGCCGTCACGCCTTTCTTTTGGCAGCGGTCTTTCCGTTTCCATTCGTAGTTGGCGTACCAGGGCGGGTCCTCGCAGACCTTCTCGGGCACCTCATGGATGGCCGTGTCCATATAGGCGACGCCGGTGTTCAGGCAGGCCTCCAGCACCGACATGTTGACGAAAGCCGAGCCGAGGTTGATGACGATCTCCGATTTCGTTTCCTCGATCAGCCGGGACGTCGCGGCGACGTCCAACGCATCCACCGTGCGGGAATAAACCTTTTTCGAGCCGTCCTTGATGTTGTTCTTCCTCCGGACGCTCTCAATAATTTTGTCGCATTTCTCCGGCCGTCGAGAGGCGATGCAAATCTCGCCCAGGATGTCGTTGTGCTGGGCGCATTTGTGGGCCGCCACATGGGCCACGCCGCCCGCCCCGATGATGAGTACGTTTTTTTTCACTTCCTCCACCTCCCTTAAGACAAGCTATTGAGATAATCGTCGTACGTGAACCGCTTCACCGTTTCCATCCGGCCGTCCAAGCGCCGGACCACGATGGAGGGCATGGGGATCCCGTTGAACCAATTCTTCTTCACCATCGTGTAGCCGGCCGCGTCCGCGATGGGAATCAAGCTCCCCACCTGGAGCTTCTCGGGGAACGCGTAGGTGCCGAAGATGTCTCCCGCCAGGCAGGTTCGTCCGGCCACCATGTAAACGGGTCCTTCCTTCGCCGCGCCTTCCATTTTGGCGGGCGTTTGATAGATCAACAAATCGAGCATGTGGGTCTCCACGGCGGCGTCGACCACGGCGATGTCCATTTCGTTGTGGACGATGTCCAGCACCCGGGTCACGAGGAACCCGGAGCTCGTGATGGCTGTTTCGCCGGGCTCCAGGTACAGCCGCACGTCGAATCGGCGCGCGAAGTCCTTGAGTTTTTCGCAGAAGGCGTCCAGCGGGTATCCTTCTTTCGTGAAATAGATGCCGCCGCCCAGGCTGACCCAATCCAAGCGTTCCAGCAAGAACTCGTACCGGCGGCCGATGTGGTCCAAGAGGGCGCTGAACTTTTCAAAATCGTCGTTCTCGCAATTCATGTGGAACATGGTCCCGTTCAGCAGGGGCGCGGCTTCCCGGAGCTCGTCCAAGGAAGAGGCGCCCAGGCGGGAGTGGCGGCGGGCCGGGTCCGCCAAGTCGAAGTGGGAATGGCTGACGCCGGGATTGATGCGGAGCCCCACGGGCAGGGTTTTGACGGCGGGATAGAACCGGTTGAGCTGGGAGACGGAGTTGAAGATCACTTTCGTGGCGAAGCGTCGGACGGCGTCCACCTCGTCGTCGGAAAAGGCCACGCTGTAGGCGTGGACCTCCTTCCCGAACTTCTCATGGCCCAGGCGCGCCTCGTAGAGGGAGCTGCTGGTGGTCCCGTCCAGATAGGGGCGCATCAAGTCAAAAACGGCCCACGTGGAAAAGCACTTGAGCGCCAATACCGCTTTCGCGCCCGAGCGCTCCCGCACCCGCTCGATTTTCTTCAGGTTGTTGAGCAGGCGCGCTTCGTCGATCAAGTAATAGGGCGTCGGCAACGACGCGCGGTGCTCGTGAACAATCTCCCGGATCGGTTTCTCGGCGATCAACACTCGGCGATGACTCCTTAGGTGCTATCTCACAACCCGCCGGCGGGAACTTCCCTCCGGCAGCCACGGCCCGCCCTCCGGCCTAGGTGCCTGCGGGAAATTCCCGCCGTCGGGTTGTGAGATAGTCCATTATTTATAAATTGGATTATATAGGGAAATCGAGGAAATTTCAACGAGAGAATGATAAACTGTTCTGAAGGGCATCCTGCACCTGACTTCTGGGACGGCGGTCGTTTGTGCCGACGCGAGAAGGAGGGTTTATGCCGAAAGTCCTTGAGCAGTTAGATCTGA
>JACQPF010000290.1 GCA_016207625.1 Elusimicrobiota bacterium
ACCGCCGCCCGGCGGTCCCCCGTAAAAAAGTGTGTGCCAATTGGGGGCTCTTTAGTTCTTTATGGATAAGTAGGGGGTAAAACGCCAGCCTCCGGGTGATCCCTTTCTTCCTCAAAAGGCAAAAAGGGTAAGTAGGAGCCCCTGCCCTTGGGTTGCTCGGGGGTGACACAAATTGAACCCAAACGGTGTAGAGGGATAGTAGGGGGCTGTCATTGCTGGCCATCTTTGGTGTCCGCTGGCAGCAACCCCTAAAAAAAGAGGGGGTTATGTCGTTAGTGTAGGACAGGAACCGGGTCTGCGCGGCAAAAAAGACAGCAGAGACTTTGTCGCCTGCCCAAGGTCCAGGGGCATTTATGAGTGAAGACCGTATGAAAAGGACCTCATGTTGAAACAAGAACATCAACGACCATTGCCTATTCAAGCCTTTGATTCCGTACTGCGTCGCAACTGGCCTTGCGAGCAGTGCGGCATATGTTTGGGCAAGATGGTCGCTGAACGCTGCCTGGAATTAAAACGAGGGGATGCCCTCGACTATATAGAACTCCCCTTCGATGGAAAATTCACTCGTCGTTGCTTTCGTTGCACGCTGTTAAACGAACTAACAAGGGAGGTCCAAGCGAAACTTCTAGCCAATCCCAAAAAATAAATTCCCTTCCCCTTAGTGAGGCGTCTGACGTCCGGGAAAAAATACATAGGCCTTTTGAGGCGAATAACGTCCTGGCCCAAAGGACAGGACTATGCCCGAAAACGCCTCAAAGGACCATCTTCGCCAGTGTTTCGATCAGGAAATCAGCCATCCGGACTTCCAACAGAGATACCACGCTCTCCAACAAGCCCATTCGCCCCTTCAAGACTTTCCCACCGCCAGTTCCCTTTTAGAATTCCTCTGGGACTCTGAAAACAAAGACTACCCGAAAAAAGACAGTTGTCTCCACGCCTTGATCGCGGCGGTCCAGACGCGGGAGGATTTGAAATCCGCCGCCGTACGCCTCCTCCTGCGCGCCATGTGGCCGGCGCTCGATCATCTCCACCATGTTTTCTGCTCTCTCCTGCCGAACGTGCCGGATCTCTTCACCGAGGTCTACTGGCATTTCCTGGAGGAAGTGCGGGAGTGGGATCTCGCCAAAACGACCAAAGTGGCCAGCAATCTGAGGTGGAACACCCGCAAGCGGCTCTGGAGGGTCATTCGCAATGCCCACGAGGAGATTCCCCTTCTGGACGACATCATCGAGGGAGACGACGACAAACCGCGGTGGGCGGTGGTCCTGGACCATAAAAACCAGCTTTACAAACATCGGAAGCCCCGTCCCCATGTCCTCCAGACGGACGCGGAACTGGCGCGGGATCTGGCCCGGACCATCCACTCGCTGCTGGACGAGGGAGTGCTCAAGAAGGAAGAGCACCTTTACATCATTCACCATGCCGTCTACGGCGTTCCCCTTCAAGACCTCGCCCTCCGATTGAACCTTCCTTACAAGACCCTCTGTAAGCGTTACGAGCGGGTGGCTGCCAAGGTCCGGCTCCATTTCGACCTATGAGTTTTGTCGCCTGGTTGTTTGGCCGTGGCATTTATGAGTGCAAGCAAAAGGAGGACAGGCCCATGACCGAGATGGAAATCCGAAAGTTGATCGATGAAACCATCGTGCAGATCGCCACGAAGCTGGAGGCCCTCTTCGTGGAACACGACGTGGAAGAGCAAGTGATCTGGCAGGTGATGAAACAGTTGGACTTGGCCCACAGCCGGGCCGTGGCGCGGCTCATGCCCCCGTCGTCTCCCCAAGGGAAGGGAGGCGAAACGCGCGACGAGCGGGCGGTCCATCCCGCTTTGGATGCCCTGAACTTGAAAATTGAAATGGAGCGGCGCGGGGGTTAGGAGCCCGACACCGCTTTGTCTAAGCGCTATGGCGTCTATCAATCGACCATCGACCATGTCCGCAACCGTAAGACTTGGAGAAACGCATGACCCAATTGCCGCCGCCGCAATACGAAGTCACTGACGACAACCACCGGTACACCATTCGACTGCCGAGCGGAGACCTTATTGGCCCTCTGGTATCGGTAACCAGCGTTCTCGGCGTACTGGCCAAGGACGCTTTGATCGGTTGGGCCGCGCGTGAGAGCGCCGCCTTCTTTAAAGCCGAGCTGCTGCGCCTGGGCGCCCGCGCGCTGACTCCCGTGGTTCTCGATCAGATCGCCAAGGATGCCGCCCAGGCTCACCGTCGTAAGGCGAACGATGCTGCCGACCTCGGCAGCGTCTGCCACAACGCCTTCGAGGCCATCATCAAGGGCCAGGAACCGATTGATTACCCCAAGGAGATCGAACAACCCATTTCCGCCTTCAAGGTTTACCGACTTCAGTCCGACATTGAGATCGTGGCCACCGAGCTCCCCGTTGCCAGCGCCGAGTTGCGTTACGGTGGGCGACTCGACTTCATCGGCTGGTCCGAGAGCCGCGGTGGCTGGGGCATCGGCGATTACAAGACCAGTTCCAGGTTCTACGGCAACGATTACGCCTATCAGGCCGGCGGCGGCTACGCCCGCGCCGTTGAAGAGATGTATGGCATCGAGATCAAGTGGGCCGAGATCGTGCGTTTTTCAAAAAAACCTCCCTTTGAATCTGAGGCCCGGCCAGTGACGAACATCCGCGCGGCCATCGACGGCTTTCTCGCCGCACTCGCCATCGTTCGCGCCAACGAGGTTCCGCTCATCGGTGCGCCCACGTTCAGCAGCGCCGGCACCGCCGCGCAATCCGCCTCTGCCAAAGCGAAGCGCAAGGCCGCGCTTCCTATGGGATTTTGAAGGAACTGAATGACTGGTGAAAAAAGGAGGATCGAATGGAACTGGTGAAAAAAAGACCGGCGCCCAAAAAAGGGCTGCCCACCGACGGGATCATGATCCTGGTCGGGCTGCCGAAAAGCGGCAAGACGCGGACGGCCGCCTCGTGGCCGGACGGCTACGTCCTGGAGCTGGAGCCTGGGGGAGCGGACAGGATCGAAGGCCGAATCCACGACATCAAGAGCTTGGAGGAATTCCGCGAGGTCTTGAAGTTGGCCGTGGCCGACCCAAGCGTGCGGACGATCGTGGTGGACAGCGTCGATGTGCTCTCGGACTGGCTGGAAGACGAGATTGCCCATTCAGCGGGGCTCTCCAGCATGACGGAGAGGAAACAGGGCGTGGACGGCTGGGCGCTTTGGGCGGAGCTCAAGAGGCGGCTGGAAGCTCTGGTGAATTATCTCAAGGCCAGCCGGAAGTTCGTGATCCTCATCGCGCACACCAAGGACCCCAAGCTGGACTCCAGCGGCGCCGTCATCATCCCGGCGGGGATGAACGTGAGCGGCAAAGGGGCCTCGGTCATCGCGGCCAACGCCGACGCCATCGGCAACTGCTTCAAAAAGCAGATCGGAGCCACGACGAAGTATTTCTTGAGCTTCCAGGGCGGCAGCCTGGGCATTTGGGGCAGCCGCATCCCGGAGTTGGAGGACAAAACCATCGAGCTCCCGGCGGAAAATCCCTACGCCGCGTTTGAGGCCATTTTCAAGAACGCGGAGCGCGAAAACAAATAATTCCCAAGACGAGGAGGAACGAAAAATGCGGATTCAAATCGATGCCGATGCCACTGAGGAAAGCGGCGACTTCACTGTCGTCGAGGAGGGCGATTACATCATCGAATGCGTGGAAAAAGAAGATGGGGTGACGAACAAGACCGGGCGGAAGAAGGTGGATCTGGCCTTCGACATCCTCACATTGGATGGCCGGACGGTCGGCCGATGCTATCACACGGTTACCTTCATCGGGAGGAGCGAGCCCGGCCATGGAATCTGGCTCCGGGTGAACCACGCTCTAGGCCTGCCTTTCGACGGAAGCGTGAGTTTTGACACGGATGACTTCTTGGGTCGATCCTGCCGGGCCAGAATCGTCGTCGACGAGTGGCAGGGGAAGAAACGTAACAAGATTGCCCGCTTCTACGTGGACGAAAAAACCGAAACGCGGTCCGCCATCTCATCGGCTGGCGCCTCCACGTCGCAAAAGACGGTTTCCAAGAAGGAGGAGATCGATTTCTGACCTTAGGCCCGGGTTCCCGCGGATTTTGCGCGGGAACCCGGGCCCTTGGTGAGAAACCACCTACATCTCCATGATCCTCCGAGAACGCCAGAAAGTTTTCGTTGAGAAATGCCTCAAGGCCCTTGAGGCACACCGCAACACCTTGGGCGTTGCCCCTACGGGCGGGGGGAAAACGCTCATGCTCTCCGCCGTGACGGGCCGGATTCTTCAGGACCAGGGCGGGAAAGCCTGCCTCCTGGCCCACCGGGACGAACTCACGGCCCAAAACGTCGGGAAATTTCTCAAGATCAATCCCCACGTCAACGTTTCCATCGTGGATTCGCGCACGAAGTCCTGGACGGGCGAGGCTGTTTTCGCCATGGTCCAGACCTTGGCGCGAGAAAACAACTTGGCCGGGATGCCGCCCGTGGACCTTCTGGTGATCGATGAGGCCCATCACGCTCAGGCGCCCATCTATCGGCGCGTGATCGACGCCGCCAAAATCAAAAACCCTTTGGTGAAAATCTTCGGCGTCACCGCGACGCCCAATCGGGGAGACGGCCAGGGCCTGCGGGACATCTTCGACAACTGCGCGGACCAAATCACCCTGGGGGAGATGATCGCGGCGGGGTATTTGGTCAAACCCCGGACCTTCGTCATTAACCTGGGCGTCCAGGAAGAACTGAAGCGCGTCCGGCGACTGGCGTCGGAATTTGACATGGACGAGGTGGCCCAGATCATGGACCAGCGGCCTTTGACGGAGGTTGTGATCCGCCATTGGCGGGAAAAAGCTGGGGACCGCCGCACCGTGGTTTTTTGCTCCACGGTGGCCCACGCCGAGCACGTGACCCAGGCTTTCCGGGAAGCGGCCGTGGCCACGGATCTTGTGACAGGACAAACCCCGGAGGATGAGCGGGCAGCCATCTTCCGCCGGCTGGACACAGGGCAAACCCAAGTTCTTGTGAACGTGGCCGTGGCCACCGAGGGCTGGGATTGCCCGCCCATCTCCTGCGTGGTCCTCCTCCGGCCTTGCTCGTATAAGTCCACCATGATCCAAATGATCGGCCGGGGCCTTCGGAAGCCCGACCCCGAGCAATACCCGGGCGTGGTCAAGATCGACTGCGTGGTGTTGGACTTCGGCACCTCGGCCCTGACTCACGGCTCCTTGGAACAGGACGTGAACCTGGACGGCCGCGTGCCGGACGTGCCAGACGGATCGGCGCCCACCAAGGAATGCCCGGGCTGCGGGGCCACCGTCCCTGCGGCCACCCAAGAATGCCCCTTTTGCGGATACGTGGTGCCGGACAAAGAAAGAGTCAAGGCCAAGCTTGAAGAGTTCGCCATGACAGAGATTGACCTTTTAAAACGGTCGGCCTTCAAGTGGTGCGACGTGAACGAAGACGGGGCAGGTCTGGTGGCGGCCGGCTTCAACGCCTGGGGCGGTGTGTTCAAGGTCAATGGACATTGGTGCGCCGTGGGAGGTTTCCAGGGCGAGGCCGTCAAACTCATGGCCGTAGGGGACCGCGCGGCCTGCCTCGCCTCCGCGGACGACTGGCTGAATTTGAATGAGACCGAGGAGGCGGCCCACAAGTCCCGCCGGTGGCTGAGCCAGCC
>JACQPF010000304.1 GCA_016207625.1 Elusimicrobiota bacterium
AACTGGGATTGGCTGGTGAAGGCCTGGATGAGCGATACGAAGCGCGTGACGTTGGCTTCGTCCAGCGGGGCATCCACCTCGTCCATCACGGCGAAGGGCGCCGGGCGCACCATGAAGAACGCGAAGAGGAGGGCGATGGCCGTGAGGGCTTTTTCGCCGCCGGAGAGGAGGGCGATGTTCTGGAGCTTTTTTCCCGGCGGCTGGGCGAAGATGTCCACGCCCGTGTTCAAGAGGTCGGATTCGTCCGTGAGGCGGATGTCGGCCTCGCCGCCTTGGAAGAGCTGGCCGTAGAGCGCTTTGAAGTTCTCCCGGACCTTGTCGAAGGTTTCTCGGAAGTTTTGGCGCGTGGCGATGTTGATTTTGTGAATGGTTTGCATCAAGTCTTCTTTGGCTTTCAGCAGGTCCTGTTGTTGGGAGAGGAGGAAGTTGTAGCGCTCCTCAAGCTGAGCATGTTCTTCCGGCGCAGCGAGGTTCACCGGCCCGATGTTCTCCACCCGCCGGCGGAGCTTTTCCAGGTCGGCCACGGCGATGGGCTGGGCGGGCGGCACATGACCCTGGCGGGCTTCGTCCAACGTCAATGTGTATTTCTCCCGCAGTTGGGTCTCATGCGACTCGCGCCGGAATTGGGCATGGCTGAGCTGGAGGTGCTTGTCCTGCAATTGAGTTTTCATCTCCTCCGCCCTCTCGCGGGATTCCGTGAGGGCCTTCTGCACGTCGCTGATCTGGTTGTGCAGGGTTTGCCTCTGAGAGTGGACGGCTTCCAAGTCCTCGCTCACTTTTTGGCGCTTTATGAGGAGGTCCGCGATTCCCCGGCGGCATTCCTCCTGAATCCGGAGCTGTTCCTCAATGCGCTCTTGCGAAGAAGAACGTTCTTGTGCCTTGGTTTCCAAGGAAACGGCGAGGTTGGCGAGTTCGGTTTCGACGTCGGACATCTGTTTTTGCCGCCAATGAAGGCGTTCTTGATGGCTGTTGGCGCGCTCCTTGACGACGGCCAACTCGGTGGACGCGGCGGAGGCGGCCCCCTGCTGTTTTTGCAGGGATTCCTGCAGAGACTGCCAATCGACCCGCAGGCGGTCCTCGTCCACTTTCAAGCTCTCCATGCGGGTTTCGATGGAACGGGCCGTTTCCTCGGCTTGCTGTTCCTCTTGCCGAAGGCGCGTCATATCGTCATCGATCAGTTTGATTTCGTCCTGGGCGAGTGAAAGCTGTGTTTTATGTCTCTCGATCTCATGCCGGAGAAAGGTCCCCTTGGCCCGCGTGGATTCCAACGATTGACGAAGAACCTCCCACTCCGCGGTGAGAGCTTGCCGTTTTTGCTCCTCCTCGTTCCTCTGGAGGGACAGCGCTTGCAGATCGGACTCGATGGCCGTCATCTCTTTCTGCAAGTTCTCGCGCCGGAGCGGGTCGAAGGCCGCGGAGGAAGAGACATCGACGCCGCCCTCCACGATCCCTTCTCCGTACAGGGTGGTTCCTGAAACCATCCATTTCCCAAGGAGGAAATGGAGTACGGGTTCGTATTTGGGTTCCGTGGAAGCGAACGTCAGTATCGGCCTTTGTCCGACCGAGGCCAGGAGGTCTTGCCGATCGATGCGGGGAATCCGATCCAAGACCAGGATCCTCGCCCTTCCGCGGTTCTGTGACGTGAGGAACTCAATGGCCGCCTGGGCGTCCTGCAGTGTGTCGGCCACAAGGTCGTTCAAATGGCCGCCGAGGACTTGCCGGACGATGGACTCGTCATGCGCATCGACGGTAATGAGCCGTCCCAGGGGACCTTGGATGCCGGAAAGCCCGGCGCTCATGACGGTTTGCACGCCCTGGGCGTAAAGGTCGGTGGTCTCCCATTGAGCCTGAGCGTCCAATTGGGCTTTCACTTGATAGAACCGTCCATGTAGCTCCTCGTGGCGGCGGGACAGTTCCAAAAGATGCGCGTCCGCGTTCTGCAAAGCGCCGCGAAGCGTTTGCGCGCGGTCTTCAATTTGGCGGAGATCGTTTTGCCACGTTTCCCATTCGCCTTGGCTTTTCTGAAGTTCGGTTTCGCCGGCCTGGATCTTCTCCCCGGTCTTGGCCTTGTCTTTTTGCTGGACCGACATCTCCATCTCAAGGCGGGTTTCCAGCGATCTTTGAACGGCCACCTCGTTGTGCATATGGCTGCGGTCTTGCGCAATTTGCCAGAGAGCGTCCTGAAGCGACTTGGCTTTCCCCTCCAGCTCTTTCAGGAGGGCCGCCTGGGCCGCGTGATGGGACTCCGCATTTTGGAGGAGGGCCGCGGACTCCTGAGCGGATTGCAGCTCGAGATCCAAAACGCCCTTGAGGTCGGAGCGCATTTGGCTCAACTCTTCCGTACGGGTCCGGCCTTGATCCAGCTCGGAATCCAGCACTTGATCCCGTTTGTGAATCTCATCCTCCCGCTCGCGGGCGGTGGTTTGTTTCTGCTCGGCCAAATTGATGGCACCGTCCATGTCGGAGAGTTGGCGGTGGGATTCCACCAGCCTTTCCCCCTGTTGGGTCTCCTGCCAGCGCAGTTCCGTGAGTTGCGCCTCGCTCTGGTTGATCTGGGTGGTGCGCACTTGCAGGTCGCATTCCATCATATGGATGGCCTCTTTCATGGAGGACATCTGACCTTCCAACTGCGCGATCTCATAGAGCCAGTGGGTGATCTCCATGCCCTTGAGATCTTCTTGGAGCTTCTGATATTGGCGGGCCTTCCGCACGGCGGATTCAATCTTGTCCATTTGCTCTTTGGTCATTACTATGACGTCGGAAAGCCGGTCGAGGTCCATTTGGGTGCGTTCCATTTTTCGAAGTGCTTCGTCCCGCCGGGCCTTGTATTTTGAGACGCCGGCGGCTTCTTCGAAAAGTTCACGCCGGTCCTCAGGCCGGGCGCTCAAGATGTATTCCACGCGCCCCTGTTCCATGATGGAGTAGCCTTCTTCCCCGATGCCCGTGTCCAGGAACAGGTCTTTGA
>JACQPF010000293.1 GCA_016207625.1 Elusimicrobiota bacterium
CGCCCGGCCCGAGGCCTGGCCGCCGTCCTGCATGGCCAAAAGGTCTGCGTTGATCCCGGACCCCTCTTTCAAGTCCTGCGAGCATTCCGCCGCAAGCTGCGCGTGGCCTTGGCTCAATGGTGACGGGAAAATTTGTCTCGGCGCTTCTTTCTGGGACTTGTGCTTCAAAACAATCCCAGGGGCGGAACCGTATTTCCGGTAATCGTTTTCCTGGTCGGGAGTCAGCGTATCGTCGTCGCATTGCCATCCAGAATTGGCCGAGCTGTTCAAATGCCGAAGCTCCTGCGTCTTGAGCTTGTTATATTGCCGGTTCCCGTCCTTCATGCTGCGGGCGATCCCCTGCACTTTGTATTCCTTGTTTTTGATCGGCGCCGTAGATCTGTGGGCGTAAAATGGGATGAGCGGATAGCCTTTCCACCGCGGGCATGACCAGGCGTGATCGTTTTCGAGAAACTTGTCCGACCGGCCCACCATGGAGGCGACCCAGATCTCCGGCACCATCTTCTTGATCACACGGGCCGACGGCTTGCCGGGCGGGTCGTTCTCTGTCGCCACTTTGACGAAATTTTCCGCTTCGGCCTGGTCCCGCGTCTGCTGTATCCGGCCCTGCTTCAAATCCGCCACAAAAAACGTCGGGATATATTTCTTGTAGTAATATTCCAGGAGGTCAAAGCGTGGCTCCTCGGGCTCATCCCCCGGGGCGGCTTCCTGCTGTCTGGGATAGTCCGACTTTTGCAGATGCGCGCCCATCACGCCCTGCGTGAGCCATGCCGCCGACAAGTCCAGCTTGCCGTTTGTGATCGCCTTGATCTGCGCCTCTTTGTTTGGGAACAGGGTCAAGAGCTCGTCTTTCGAGAGATCAAACGTCACCTTGCAGACGTATTTCGCATCGGACAGGTCATAGCTCTTTGAGTCCGGATCCGGGAAAAACTGATTAAAATCGGCTTTCCGGAGCTTCATCTCGCCGTTGATCAAGTTCTCCGTGTAGTCGAGGTATGGCTCCAGGAAACTCTCGCCGCAGATCGTGCCGTCCTCAAACTGTTCCGAGACGATATAGTCCCCGTTCGCCGTCTTCATCACATTCTTCATCAAGACCGTTGCGATCTCTGCTTTCAGTGAGTCCTCGCCACCCTCCGGGAACGCCTTAAAGTCGCTCCGGTTCTGGCTTTCGATCCCGGTGATGAGTTGGATATTTGGCCGGATTTTGTTGATCGTGAGGGCCCGCACGCCCACCTTGCGGAGCGTTTCAACGTCGTCGTCATCCCATTGCTTCCCCAGGACGAAAAGAAAGTCCTCCTCGGCCTCTTTCAGCCAGTCGGCTTTCGCGACATAAGCACGCTTGAAGTCACTCAAGACTTTCTGCGGCTTCAACTCATCGGCCACGTCATTCCCCTTTGAGCTTTCTTTCCAGCGCGGCGATATTCAGCGCCTCAATCTGCCGCCCATGCTCGGCTTGGATCAACGCGGACACCTTCTCCGGCTCCACCAACATCCAGAAAATGAATTTGACGAAAGCCCACCGGCTCCCCGTGACCACGGTCTCCATGGCGTCCACCCGGGCCCTGTTCACCATCCCCAACTCCGCCAGTGCCCGCACATCACTCCCCATCTGCCGGCGCATGATGTTCTCCCTGGTTAAAATCATAGAGTCACGCATATCAGCACGTCTCCGGATTGAAGGCATAGCCCGAGTTGCGCGGCCGGTTGTAGGCGTCTTGCCTGCTCACCGGCTCGGCATGATCCAAAGCGTCCAGCGCCATCACGTAACAGTCCGCGCGGTCCGGGCTGTGGCGCAGCTTCTCTTTGAGGTCTTCTTTCCTGTCGAGCATGAGTATGTCGCCCAGGGTGAAGTGATACGTCACGCCGGCGAGCTGGTTGATCAGTATCTCGTCCCCGGGGATGTCGCAAAGGCGTTCCCGGAACTTGTCCGCCGCGCGGAACCAGGCGTAAGTCTTGTAGTTCTTGTAGGTAATCTCCGCAGACCCCTCCGGCGGCCGCACGCGGCCGTCAAAGCCATAGACCCGCATCTTGCCATCCCCGGCGAAGACCTCGCGCAGCCGGGAGAAAACGCCCTCACCGATCCCGACGCGGTCCACACCGATCAGGTTGCTCTCGTTCTTCTTCGCGTGCGCCATGATCCGGCCGACGGTGTCCATCAGATCCCGGTGAGCGTAAATCTCCTGGCTCTCGATCTTCGTGTTCACCAGGTTGTAAATCACCGTTTCGTCGTCACCCTCGCCCGAAATGTCCGCGAAGGTGATCCGCTTAACGACGCGCTTGTCATGTTGGCCGTTCTCCACGTTCTTCCGAACGATGGCCTCGGGGATAACCGCATACGCCTGATCCAGATCCTCCCAGGACCCATCGAGATACGCCTTCAAGAGCGCAGGATTGAAGCCGTAGGCTTTCTTGAGCTGCGCGGCGTAGTTGCGCGGCAAATACGGATTGTCGCCCGGTAAAGCCTGGATGAACTTCGTCCGCGGCTGCGGCGTTATGATAAAAGCGGGTTTCAGCCAGCACGGTTTCGGGTTCGCGGTCAAAAGGCCCTTGTATCCCCAGGGCGGCACCCGGCCCTTGATCTTGAGCCGCAGGGTCCCCCGGAGCATGGCCACGTCCTCCTCGCTGCATTCTTCCGCCTGGTCGAGAAAATAAAACATGAATTCGGCCGAGTTGAACTTGCGGACGGTGTCTGAGTCGTCCAGGCCGCCGAACTGGAGCGCGACGCAGTCCTCGATCACGATGAGCTTCTTTTGCTCCAGCAGCGTGTACGCCTCCGGCGGCACCTCGCGCTTCCAGGTGTTGAGCGTCGTCGTGTTGAAGTCCACCGCCTGCTTCCGGCCCATGAACCCAACCACCGGCGGATACTGCGTAGGCTCGAGCCCAAACTCTTTGATGATCATCTTCGCCAGGAGGTAGCAAAAACGGGACCCGAAAACGGTTTTCCCGCCGCCCTTTGCGCCGCCGTACAAAAGCTCGTCGATGTCGGGGCTCGTCAACGTATTGAGCGCCGCCATCTGCTTTTTTGAGAATTCCCAGCTAATGACCGGGTTTCTCTGTGCTGGGCTGGCTTCCATCGTTTGCATCGTCTGGCCTCTGGCTGATCGCGATATCGAACGTCGTGCGGATCGTTCCGCTGTGCTCGTGTTGGAGTTTTTCCACAAACCGCTTTGGATCCCTGGCTTTCAAGAGAAAGATCGCGCCGACGTCGGAGTATTCCGTCTTCGTCCTGACGAGGTTGCCGTCTTTGTCGTAAGTGAAGCTCTCAACCCCCTCGACGGCCCGACGGTAAAGGGCTTTCTCCAGGTTCTCGGTGATTTTGATCTCGGCCGTCTCAAACGCCTCGCGGAATTTTGGGTCGTTCTTCCGCCACCGAGTGATGCTTGACCGCTCAAGGCCGACCTTCTCGCAAGCGTGGATGATCGCGCCCTCCTCAGAATAGGCCTTGAGGAATTTGGCCTTCTTGTGCTCCTTGTAGGCCTTTTTTATTTGTGGCTTTTGGAGTTTTCCCATGGCGTTCAAAAATCAGCCCGTCGCAAAAGGGCGGGCGTCGCCTCCGCGACTTTGCATGTGCCTGCGGATGGCAAAAAAATAACCCGCCCTCTAGAAACAGAGGACGGGCGTCGGGTAAGTTGCGAGCTTTGCCGATCTGTAAAACCAAAAAAAATGCGAGTCATTCCAACCCCTTTGGGATCGGTCAAGCTCGCGCCATTATTCTAACCCCCTATCACTGGTTTCGGCAATTGTTATTTTTGCAATAGCTTTCCGTCGATGATTGCAATAGGAACATTTTACAAACACGAATCCCAAGGGGTCGAATCAGTTGGATCAGCTGAAACACACGTCGCCAACTGATCACATAACCCAGCCGGGAAAGCTCCATGTGAATCTGTTTCGGCTCAAGCGCCGGCCGCTGGCGCAGGAGTTTGACGAACACCAAAAGAAACTCAAAACGCTCTTCTTCCGACAGTTTCCTTGCGTCCATCGCCATGCTGTGTCCCCCGCTACGCTTTCGTTTTCAAGACGAGTTGAAGGCCCGTGGCGGCCTCCGCTTGCCGTGCAATCGTTCCCGGGTCGGTGCCGAATAGTCGTTGATATGCTAGGCGCTTCACTTTCCAGCGTTGGTCGTCCAGGATGGTCTTGATCCCCTCCACAAAGCCCTTGATGCTGCGGCCTGTGCGAACAGCCCAATTTGTCCATGGTTGATCAAGCTCAAACCACATATCCCAGCATGCCATGACTGTCTCTGGGGTGTAGACCGTGTAGAGGTTCGAGAGGATCTTGAGCTCTGCGCCATCCGGCTGGTACGGTTTTGGGAGTCCCTTCTTCTCTTGGATTTTTGTGCAGATGTGGTCCAGGTATTCATGCCAAAAGGGTTTGGGCTCTTTTGGAGGTTTTGGCTGGTCAACCGGTGGCGGCTGGTTTGGGGCCGCAATCTTTTGTTTTTGCTCTTCTCTTTTGGTTAGGTTTGGTATGGTTTGGTTAGGTACGGTACGGTTAGGTACGGTAGGCGTTACTGTAACGTTGCTGTCACGTTTCTGTAACGTTACATTTTTCCGTCTATGGGCCTCAATTCTCTTGCGGTTTTGCTCCATCTTCTTAATTCCATATTTTCGCCAGTCGTTTATCTTTTTTTGCGAAGTTATCAGGCCCGAGTCAATCATCCATGCGACAAAATTCTCAGGTTGAACTTCGCACCGTGCCCCCCTTGCGATCTCCATGTTTGTGAACCGATCCAGATCTCCGTTTTTGGCGCTGGTGATAGCCCAAAGCCAGAGGTTTGTAACCCAGCCCTCCGCTTCGGCATATCGGACCGCGGCCGAGTCCGCCAGCCTTTGAATCTTCCAATGATCCCGAACGGCCTCATGCAGCTCAATCCACGCCATCCGCTACCCCCTTCCCGATCCGCAGATGTGCCGGACGCGCGAGGCGTCATCCAGCATGACCTTTGACACCACGCCATTCTGCAACGGCGTGATAATGTGATAGGCCTTTTTGTCCTCGATCAAGAACGTTTCTTGATCGTCCGTCGCCTGAAAAACAACCGCGTTGCATGCCGGACAATTCATTCGCGCTGCCCCCTTAAAATTGAGCGGCTTTTCAGGTGAAAGCCGTAAACCGTTCCCACTGGCCCGCTGAGTGGCCTATGCTCTCCTGAGCGTCAACTTCTCCGACTGCTCCGAGATCTCGAATTTGAAGCGGTCGCCATCAAGCTTGCAGACCATGACGACGCGGTTCTCGCCCTTCATGGCCAGCATAACCTCTTGCTCCTGCTGGTCAAGCTGCTCTTTAAGCAAGGCGATCCGCGCCTTGAGGTGGAGATATTCCTGGCCGGCCTTCTCCGCGCTGGTTTTCTCCGGCATTGCCGGCAGCTCCATTGTTGACGCGTAACCGTCCGCCTTATTCCTTCCGTTCCGTCTCGACATGCTTGCCTCCGATCGTTTTGGTGTTGTTAAATTACGGCGGGCTGATCTTGTCGCCGCCGCATCTCAAAAAAGGCCCGGGCGCAAGCTTTCACATCCACCAGGGCGTCGTGTGCATCCGGGATCCCTTCACTGAATAAAAAGCGGTGCAGCTCCGTGAGAGTCGGCCACTTAAAACCGTAATTCCCAGGAAGCCGACAAACCGGCGTCCCCATCAGCATCGTGCAATGGGCCGCTTGACCGATCAAGGGCGTCCGGCCGAGCCGGTGGCGCTCCGCGGCGATGATCTTTTTGTCAAAAGAGAGGTTGTGCGCCACCACATCAGACGCGCGCACCAGGTCCGCCTCGAAAGCGTCCAGGGCCTCCACCAAAGGCTGGCCAACGGCCAGGGCCCGGGCCTGCGTAATGCGGTGGATCCGCGCGGACGCCTCGTCAATAGTGAACCCTTCCGGCTTGATGATGATGGATTGCTCCGCCAACATTTCGCCGGCTGGATCGCAAAGCAACCAGGCGAGCTGCACAAGGCGCGGCCAGTTGGCCGAGTCCGTGATCGGTGCCTTGTAGTCTCGCGGTAAGCCGTTTGTTTCTGTGTCGAAAAAAAGAAACTTGACGTCCATACTATCCCCTTTCAAAGTCATCTCTTTTCTCTCAGCATCAGCTCCAGCCGCGCCAGCGCATTCCAGGCAACATGCGCCGCATGAAGCAGTTGGCTGTCCGGCGTGACCGGGCCGTCTATGGCCTCATTGATCAGGTGCCGGCCCAGGGCGTCAGTGTACCGCTGCACGCCATCCGGCACCGATTCCCAGCCGTTCCAGGTGTATTTTGTCGCACCAAACAGAGAGACGCCGGCAACGGCTTTCAGCGCCCGCGGGAAGTAGCAGAGAACCCCGCGGACAACCGGGGCTTTGCCTGCGTCCAGCTTTGCGCCGGTTTCGTGGGCGTTTTTGCCGTTCGGGTCGGCTTCGATAATCATGCCATCCTCACCAAATTCCCATTTTTCGCCGCCTCAAACGTCGCCAGCGCGTCGCAGATGTGCTCCATTTCGCACTTCGGGCCGCTGGTGATGTCCGGATACCTCCCGCAGATCGCCTCGATCACTTCCTCCTTGGAGACGTTCTTGATGCGCCCGGTGGCCGCCAGGCGCGTTTCGCTGGGGGTGTAAAATTCGTAGGCCAGGCCAAGGAGCTCGATGACGGCAATGATCATCCCGGTGGAAAGCGCCATCGCGCGGATCGCCCGGGCGGACAGGGCGCCGCCGTTCGGTAGTTCCACCACCACGCGCCGGATCCCGTTGCGGTCCACCACCTCGCGGACCGCCCGCACCG
>JACQPF010000322.1 GCA_016207625.1 Elusimicrobiota bacterium
GCGCCTGCTGGGCCTCTGCCGGCGCGCCGACACCGGTTCCTCCGGGCTGACGGCGCAATGGCCCATGCCCTTGGGCGCCTATGAGGATTTCTTCACCCACGCCTTCACCCGGAATGAACAGCTCGTGAAAAATCTGTTCGAGCGCATGAACGCCACCGGCCAAACCGGCGCGGTCTTGGTGGCCGGCGGGTTCCATACGGACGGCCTGCGAGAAATCTTCACGGAGAAAAAGATCTCCCACGTCGTCGTCACCCCTCGCATCTCCGCCGTGGACAAAGCGGACGACTACCTCGCCGTCTTCGCCCGGGGTCGCAACAGTTTGGAGAAGCTGATGCTGGGGGAGAAGCTGTTCGTGCGCAGCCAACTGCCCCTGGCGCTCCATTTGTCGGAGGGTTTCGATTACCTTCGGCCTGTCCTTCAACGGTTAATCAACAGCCTCTATGTGATCTATTCCCTGGCCACAGTGCCTCCCGCCGCTGCCGATAAGACCGTGCCTCTCATCTTGGCCGCCGTGGCCAAAGTCAGCGGGCTCGATGTTCAGTTGGCGGAACCCATCCGCCGTTCCGCGGGCGCCGTCTACATTCCACTCCAGGTCCGGCAAGGGGAGCAAACGATCCGTTTTTCGGCGGTCCTGGTCGCGAAGAACAAGGCCAAGTCGGCCCGCGCCACCGCGCTCTATAACGATGCGGTCAACGGCCAGCAGGAAATCGCCAAAGGCGCCCTGGGCGAGTTCGAGCTGGAGGTGTATGCCGACCGGGACGCCGTCTCCGCTTTGGCGGGGGCTTTCGGCCAAGGTGTCACCCAAACCATCGGCGGCGCCCAGGAATTGGCCGAAAAGAGCGGCCAGGAGTTCGCACAGATCCTCACCGAGTTCCAACGTACGGTACGGGGAAAAATCAATCAATCCATCGTCAGGCGGGCCATCGCCACCGGCAGCGTGCTCATCGTTTCCGTGGCCGTGGCGAGCCTGTTACCGAACCTGGCGACGCTGGTCCTCTCCGCCGCCTCCTTGCTTATCGTCCTCATCTTCGCCCAGGGCTTCCAACGCCAAAGCCGCCTGGCCCAATATCTGTCGTATTCCGCCATCAAATTCCTGGCCCAATTCCGTGAATCCTCCAAACCGGAAGCCCCAACCGGACCCTCGGCCGAAACAGCTCCCGAGGCACCTCAGGGCGCGCTGGAACAAATGAACGCCGAACTGACCAAACTTTTGGCCATCAGGGAAAATCCGGACAACTCGTCCCCAATGAATCGTCTCTCCGGTCTGATCCAACAAGTGCGCGGCGAGGATATGAATGAATTCGACAAGCTCCTCATGAAGGCCATCTTGGCCTCGACGGATGCGGCCGAGAAACGAACCTTAGAGCGCGTGCGCGGGAAATTATTCGACCGAGGCAAGGAATTGGCTGCCGAGGGCATGAAGCGGGTTCCACTGGTCCGCAACCAAGACAAGGCCGAACAAGTCAGGCAGAACCTGGAGCGATGGAAAGCGGACGCCGTTGCCTATGCGAGGGCGTATGCGGCCCAAAACCCCGACGCGGACTTGGCTGCCATTGAACAGGAGATTGAGAACGATATCTACAACCCGTTAAAAGAGGCGGTTGAGAAGATTGCCGAACTGAGAAGGAACGGCGAAATCGATCCGGAGGCGGTGTTGTTGAAACTGAGCCAAAACGATCGGGATCCCCGCATTGGCGTCAGCGGCCGGCCCGCTCGGGTCGGGTTCCTGCCCATGAAGGGAGATCCGTGGCAGACGGGGCATATTTTCGTGATGCTGGCCGCGATCGCCGAACAGAAACTGGACAAAGTGGTGATCGCCATCGATAACAGCGATCCGGAGAGGAAGCCGAACCTGAGCTCCCTGTCCATCCGGGAGGCGATCACCCTGGAGTTGTTGAAGGTGGTGGAACCTTTCGTGGAATATACCCCCGTCGCCAAAGAAGAGGCGGACTTGTTCACCGCGGACGGCGAGACGATGATCTTCCGGCTGATGAAGTTCAATCGCGGAGCGCCCCTGCATTGGTTTTACATGGTGGGGTCCGACCACCGGTATTGGGTGAACCCCAAGGGAAAACCAGACACCGCGCAGAAACTCTCCCAGCACATGCAGCAGAAAAAGGACGGGTTCGAAAGCGAAAGGCTCGGGGTCATTTTCATCGAACGCAAGGGGGAGGAATTCAAACCCGGCGAGTTGGAGGATTTGCGGAACACCGCTGAAACCAATGGAATGCAGGGGGTCCAAAAGATCCACCAACCCATGGACACTTCGTCCACCCGCGTGAGGAAAGAGAAGCATTGGTGGACGGTGCCGTCGGACGCATATGAAATGTCGGTGGAGTTCGGTTTCTGGGGAGCCGGAGACGCGCAGGATCCGATGAATGGCGTCGCGAAGCCGGCCGGTGAGGCCGCTCCCGGCTTGCCTTCCGTTGAAGAGGCGGAGAGGATCGCCAACGCCGAAACGACTTTCAACGCCGCCGAACCGAACCATCAGCCCGAAGTGACGCATGACGCCGCCGTCTATACGGCCGCCGGCGTGGTGGCCGAAGGCCACCGGGGCGCCATCCTGGGCGTGACGGATAAGAACGAAGTCCGAAAGCTCAAAGACGCCGCCGACGGGTATGCCAAACTCACCACCGAGGCCGTGTTTTACGCCGAGGACGCCAAGGTCGTCGTGCACGTGGCCGAGGGCATCGGCCGGGACGAAGTGGAAGAAAGCTTTCGTGGCGCGGAGATCATCAACCCGAACGGACGACAGACGCGCCACATTATTATTGACGTGATCGAGGGCACCAACGCAACAGCGAGCAACAACGAGGGAAAAACGCGCGAAGAGATCTCGAACGCCCAGTCGGGCGGCACCTCCGCCGTGGTCGCCGGGGACGGCGTTCAATCCCTGGGCAACGCTCCGGACGTGTACGCCGACCAGTTCGTCAGCGCCGTTCCGGCTTCCGAACGGGCGCGGGTTCAGGCCCTGGTCCAAAAAAACCTGGCCGCTGAAGACGAACCCGAGATCCGTGAAGTCCTTGAAGCGGTGGCTTCCGCCAACGGGATTTCCATCGACGACATGGAGATCGTGATCATGAAGCGGGACCGCGAGGCCCGCCGCATGACCGCGCTGAAGGCCATCCAAGCGAAGCATCCGGGCCTCGTCATCACACAGATCAAAGACGGAACCGTCGTCCACGGCCTTTTGGCCACGGTCGGGCGGAAACCCGGCACCGGTAAACACAAAGTGATGTGGACCGCCGGGGGCAGCGCCGAGGCGTTCATGAACCTGGCGGTGGCCGCCGGGATCCCGGGAGGTTTGGGCGCCCTGCGGTTGTACACGAAAAACATCAACACGACGGCGACGGGCGAGGTCGCCATGTCCTTTGAGCGCCGCTTTGATTGGGACGAGGCCGAGAAGGCCGAGATCCGCGAGATCCGGCCCCAGGATGCCGAGGCCATCTTCCGCGGCGAGCGCATATTCACGATTTCCGACGTGGAAGGCAACGTGGAGGGCAACTTCGCCTTCATCACGGACAACGGCGTGTTCAACGTGCCCGGCGTGCGGGAAATCCGTCCCGGCGTGTTCCGTGTGCACACCCTGCGCATCCTGGACCTGAAGGCCTTCATCACCGTCGAAGACATTACCCATGAGGCCCTCAAGCGGATTCTCGCCAAGGGCCGGGAAGCCCAGGCCCCTCCGGCGGGCGCCGTCCGGGAAGCCCTTCCCACGGACCTGCCGAAAGTGGCGTTCGGAACCGCCGGGGTGCGGGAAGTGGGTCTCAGGATTGAGCAGGCCGCCCGCGTCGCGCAAGCCGTCGCGGACGAAGCCCCCGGCTTGGTGGGGAAATCCCGTGCCGACCTGCGCGTGGTCGTCGGTTACGACGCCCGCTATCATGGGCAAGAATACGCCCAGCGCATCGTCGAAGTCCTCGCCGCTAACGGCATCAAACCGCATTTGAACGACCAAGTCGCTCCCACGCCCGTCATGGGCGAATCCACCCGCGCGGGCCAGCCCGCCGGCGAGGGATACGACCTGGCCATCCAACTGACAGCAAGTCATAACCCTGTGGCCACGTCGGCGGATTTGGCGAAGGATTTCTGGCAGGGCATCAAAGTCATGCTGAACGGCGTTCCCATCGATGACGCCCGGGCCTCGAAGATCTCCGAGCGCGCCAACCAACTGACGGAAGTCGCGCGGATGCCCCACCAAGCCCAAGCGGTGGACCTTGTCTCTCAAAGCAACGCCCGGCTTCGCCAAGCCTTGGACTTCGATCCGTTGCAGGCGAAACTCGCCGCCCACAAAGCCGCGAATCCGGAGTTCGGCGTGGTCATCGACTCCATGCACGGCGGCACCGTGGAAGCAGCGAAGGTCATCCGGGAATTGGGCGTCGTGGAAGAGCATTTGAACACCACGCCCATCCACCAGGGAAACCATCCCCTCGTGCTTGAAAACGGGAAGATCTGGGCGCCGGACCCGACGAAACCCCAAAACTATCCTGAGTTCCTCGGCAAGCTGAAACCGGGCCAGTTCGGCGTCCTCTTCGACGGGGACGGCGACCGCGCCGTGCTCCGCGACGTGAACGGCCGGGAAATTACACCGAACCAGTTGGGCCTCATCTTCGCCCATTACCTTTATCACCAGTACGGCGTGCGCGGCACGGTGGTGCGTTCGCTTCCCTCGACCCGGGGCCTGGACCGCTTCTACCAACGGATGAACCTCGCCTTTGCAGAAACCCCCGTGGGGTCGAAAAACTTCGCTCCCTATTTGGGAGAGCTCATCGTGGCCATCGAAGAAAGCGGCCACGTGTTCTTCCGCATCGGCGACGAAGTCTTCGCGGACTCCGCCGTGGCGGAAGCCGTGCTCGCGCTGGACATCATCGCCACCACCGGCAAGAGCCTCACGGATTACCTCCAAATGGTGGAAGCGGAACCGGGCCAAGGCGCCTTGATTTACAACCGGAGCGAGGTCACCCCGAGCCTCGTCACCGATGATTTCAAAGCCGGCGCCAAAGGACTTCGGAAAGACGGCAAACCGCAGCTCTTCGCGGAGACGTTGGCTCAAAAACTGGGCAAGGGCGTGGGGAGTTACGACGCCTCCGATTCCGGCGGGGTTTTGGTCAGGTTCACCGACGGCACCTGGGCCATGTACCGCGTGTCCGGCAC
>JACQPF010000323.1 GCA_016207625.1 Elusimicrobiota bacterium
ACCCGGCGGACGTTCTTCACCGTGCCGAGGATTTGCTCAAGAGGTTTGGTGACGAGGTTTTCCACTTCTTCCGGGCTGGCGTTGGGTTGGACGGTGATGACGGAGAGCTGGGGGAAACGGAGGTCCGGCATGAGCTCCTGGGGCATGTTGGCCCAGCAGAAGACGCCGAGGATCAAAAACCCCGCGTAAATGGCCAAAACGCCCAGGGGGCGTTCCACACAAAAGCGGATCAGGCTTCTCATGGGTCTGCTACGATTTTGGTCCCTGCGGTTCGGCGGTTCCTTGAGGGGCGGCCTGGGCGGACGGATCGAACACGTCAATCACGTTGACCGTGGCGCCGTCCTCCAAATCGGTCCCGGGGTTCAGGATCACGAGCTCTTCTTCTTGGATCCCGTCCACCTCAACAACGCTGTCCCCGGCGAAGAGGATGGGCAAGCTCTTCGACGCGACTTTGTTTTGGGCGTCCACCGTGAAAACGCGGATCTGTTTTTCCTGCATTTCCGCGCTGGCGTCCATGGGGACGGTGAGGGCGTTGGCCTTCTCATAGCGGCGCACGGTGCAGCGGGCGAACATGCCGGGGTTGAGGACCTCGTCCGGGTTCTTCGGAATATTGACCTTGACGTTGAAGGAGCGCGTGTCTCCCTTCAGGTACGGCGTGATGGACACCACGTCCCCCTCCGCCTTGAAATCCGGCACGGCGTCGACGGTGATCTCCACTTTCTGGCCGGTCTTCAAGTGCTGGATGTCGTCCTCCGACAGGTCCATCTCGATGGAGACGCGGCTTTTGTCCATGATTTTGCCGATGACAGTCCCGCCGTCCACCTGTTCGCCCACGTTGACGACTTTCTCGACCAGGTAGCCGTCGTGCGGGGCATGGATCACGGTCTTCTCCGTGTCCAGGCGCGCCTGGTTGTAGCGGGTTTTCACCCGCTCGAACTCCAGCCGGTCGATGGTCCGGTCCTTATAATATTTCACGGCGGCCTTTTGATATTCCATTTCGGCCGCGGCCAAGGCGTTTTTCGCTTCCTGCTGGTCCAACGAGGCGACGGACGCGCCTTTTTTCACGAATTGGCCTTTTTCGACGTCAAATTTCAAGATGCGGCCCGTGGCGCCGAATTGCAGGTTGGTTTCCGCCCGCGCGCGCACGGTGCCGATGCGTTTCAAGGTCCCGGAAACGTTTTGCCGCCGGACTTTGTAGGCTTTCACCTGCGGGACTTCGTTGGCTTGGCGCTGGCTTTCTTCCTGCGATTTGGCGTAAAGTTTGGCTTCCTGATACTTCCGCACGCCCCATAAACCGGCCAAGACGGCACCCACCCCGATGATGAGCGGCCACCGGCGGCGAGGTTTTTGGCGTTTGCTCGTTTGCTCTTCAGTCATAGATCAACAACCCTTTCTGTAAATATCGTGAAATCTATTCCACCCGGTGATGGTCCGCGATGCCGATGGCGTTGTTCAGCGCGGAAACGGCGATGATGTAATCGGCCTGGGCCTGGGCTTGAGCCGCCTGCGCCGTGGAAACGCGGGTCCGGGCGGAAGCCAAGTCGCCCAAATGGGCGCGATCTTCCTGGAGGAGAGACCGGGTGTCCTTCAACATTTGCTGCGCTTCTTCCGTTTTGGCGTTGGCGCTTTCCAGCTTCTTCTTGGCCGCCTCCACGCGCAAGACCGCCAACCGGACCTCCTGCTCCACGTCTCGCCGGGCTTTTTCGAAGCGCCATTGCTCTTCCTGAAAGCTCTTCTTGTTCTCCAGGTTTTCCACGCGCATGCCGAGAGCATCCCCCAACGACATCGTCAGCGTTTGGCTCTCCGTTTCCGTGCGGGAGCTCTCACCCAGCTTCGGGCTGGTTTTTTCCTTCAAGGCGGAATATTTCAGGGTACTCCAAAACAGGGGCCAACTGGCTTTGACGCCGGCGTTCCAGTCCTTTCGATATGTGAAAGGATCCGTCTCCACGTAGGCGGAACCGGATCGTCCAAGGAACCCGTTCAAGTCCACGCGGGGGAAGTAGGCGCTCCGCGCCACCCGGCGGCCGAGGGCGGCGGATTCCATGACCTTTTCCGCAATTTTGATCTCAAGCCGATGGCTACGGGCCAATCGGAGGCATTCCGCCTCGTTGACCTCCACCCGGCTGCTTGGGATTTCCAACGGGACCTCGAAGAGGAAATAGCGCGAATGGCCCATGGCTTCCAGCAGGTTCAAGCGGGTTTCCAGGAGGTTCTCTTCGGTCTCGGCGATGAGTTGTTCGCATTCCCGGTTTTGCGCGCGCGCGGAAAGGAGCTCGATCTTGGCGCTTCGGGCCTCCCCCAACTCATGGCGCACGGCCTTGGCCAAATCTTCCTGAAGGTCCTTGTACATGACTTTGTATATCGCCAGGGCCTTTTCCAAAGCCACCACGCGCCAAAAAGTCTCCGTGATGGAATGGCGCACGTCCAGGCGCTGTTTTTCCATTTGAAGCCTGGCAATTTCCGATCCGCGAGAAGACCGGCGCCAATCGGCCCAAAGCTTCCCTCCGCTGAAAATCGGCTGAGTGGCTTGGACGCCGTACTGGCGGGTGACGAAGCTGGGAGTCCGCGCGCCCACTTCCGCCCGCCCGGTAGTCTCCTCCATTTTCAGGGAGATCGCCGTGAGGAGAGCGCTGGCCGAGACATGCCGTCGAGCGTTCGTAATGCCGATTTCTTTTTGAGCCAGAATCAAACTGGGGTTTTGAGAAAACGCCGTTTTAATGCAGGAGGGCAGGTCGTAGAAAGGGATGGTTTCTTTTTGTTCACCCGCGACGGATGCGTTCAAACAAAGAAACAAGGACGATAGAAAATAGCCGATCCTAAAAAAACACTGAGGCCTGCTGATGATCTTCACAAAGGAATCCTATAAAATGTAAGATTAGAGACCAATATTAGCAATAAAATGCCGCGGTTGGTATAGAAATCTTTACGGCCCCATTAGTCATATGCTATAGTTTTTGAATTCTTTACGATTCTGAAGGAGGAGCGTTGTCATGGCAGGAATTGATCCCGATTTTCAAACAAACCGCCAGAAGGTAGGCGACCACGAAGGCCACGCGGTGTGGGGCCCGGAGGAAAAACCGACGAAGCTGGGCATCCATGGAACGTGGGTGGCGGTGGATTTCGATCTTTGCATCGGCGATGGCGCCTGCTTGGACGCTTGTCCGGAAGGGGTGTTTACGTGGCTGGAAACGCCCGGCCATCCCGCCTCAGCGAAAAAGGCGGACCCATCAAAAGAGGAGGCTTGCATCGCCTGCATGTCCTGCGAGAGCGTTTGCCCTCCCGTTGCAATAAAAATCACACCGAAATAAGGGTTCGTTTTTAGATTTGACGGTCGGCGAGGCGGGTGGAGATGCCGGAGAGAAGGCGGCGGGAGGAATGATCCGGTAACGCCATGAGGGATTCCTCCGCTTGTTTTAGAAGGGCTTTGACCTTGGAGCGGCAGTAGTCCATCGCGCCCGATCCCTGAACTTTTTGAATCAACTGCGGA
>JACQPF010000297.1 GCA_016207625.1 Elusimicrobiota bacterium
CAACCGCGCGGCCGCCGAGGCGTTGAACTCCCTTTTAAGCGACCCCGCTCTCCACCAGATGGAGGGGGTCGCTTCCCTGCTCCGGAACGACAAGGCGATGCTCGAATTGTTGGACAAGTTCCGTTCCGCTCAAGCCGAGGGAAAAACAACCTCGAGAGAAGACCTCGTCCGGCTGAACCGGGCCATCCTCCTGCGGCAATATCCCGGGGCCACGCTGAACCCCCGGCTTCCGCAAACGACCCTCAGCGCCCACGTCAGCGAGAAAGAACAGCTCATTTCCCTCCGTCAAGAGCTCGGCGGGCGGATCGACCTCAGCGCCGTCGTCCAAACGGGCGAGGGGAACGTGTCGTCCGACGTCTCGCTTTTGAAAAAGTTCGCGCTCCCCCGGGAGCTGGGGGGCAGCGGTCTGACGCAGATTCAGGCGGGCGTAAGAGCCTCCACCCCACGGCCCGGGGCGCCCGGCCAGGACGTTTCCGAGGCCGAAGCCCGCAAATTGCAGGTCGTTCCCTACGTCAGCGCCCAGTACCGCCTGGCTCAGAGCATCGTCCTGCAAATGGATGCCTGGGCACAGACGCAGGACAAGACCACCATTAATGCCTTCGCGAAGTTAACCAGGTTCCTGGACAATAACATGGGCAGCTATTCTCTCGGCGTAGGCTACGGGGAGGACGGAACCGTCACACAGATGAGCCTGTCTCGTTACATGAAGGGCTTTTTCGGCGGGACCGAAGGCCTGACCAACCCCCGCCTGAAGGTGGACGCCCTCGCCACGCTCCCCCTCGAAAAACTGCAAGAGCTGGCCGTTTACGTCAGCGCCGTCCAACAGATCACAACCACGAGCAGCATCGGCGGGAAAATCTCCTTCGTGAACGGACGCCTGGCCCTGGGCGTGGAATTGAATCAAAAAATTCCTCAACTGCTCGAGTTGTTCGGCGTGTCCCCCGCGAGGACCACCGCCGAGCCGGAAGCGGCAAGACCCGGCTCACCGGCCTATTCCTTCGATCAGATGAGGGGAACGGCGGAACTCAGCCAGCTCCTGGCCCAAACGGTGAGCGAAGGCGTGTCCGGCACCCCGTGGATGCTCTCAAAAATGGTGGAGGAGATGGAACAGGACACGGTGCAGTTCCGCGCCGACATCAGCGCGGTGCGGGAAGGTCTCCGCAAAGCCGGCATCAAAGACGCGAAGATCGACGGCTACGTGGCCGGCCTGGAAGAATCCGCCCAGGCCCTGCGGAGCGAATACGAGCGCGTCCGGTCCCAAATGTCCACCGGCGCCCGGGACTCCCGTGAATTCCAACAGAAGGTCGACGAAATCCACCGCCGCATGCAGGACCAAATCCGCCGCTTCTCGGATGAGCTGCGCGGAAAAGTGGGCCACCGGAACCTGGGCGACCGGCTGAAGGGCATCTTTTCCGATCGAGGCTATCAAGAGAAACAGCAGGCGGTTGAAGATGCGCTCAAGGCGGCGGAGAACATGCAAGCCCGAATCGAAGCGAAGTATGACGCCTTCACCCGGGTCATGACGGAAGCGGACCGAAACCTCCAGCTCATTCGCGAGTTGGGGATCTCCCCGGACGCCATCGCTGAACTGGACCAACACAACACGCGGCTGGCGGAAGGCGCGGGCGGCCTGCATGAGCTCATGGGGGACGTCTTGAGCTTGGAAGACGCCGCCAAGGGCCAAACCGACCCACAGGCGAAACAAAAGGAAGTTGACCGTTATGTGGACTACCGGCTTGCGCTCCGCAACGACGTCCGCAAATTCTTGAACGTGGACTCCGCGGTCATGCTGGACCAGGTCCCCGGCGGTTACGCCTGGCTGGATTATTTCGCCACCATGGCTTGGACTTATGACGAGCAAGGCAAAGTGGATTGGACCAGGGACGCCGAAGGGCGGGATCAATCCAAGGGACTCCAGGCCGCCCGGGACTTGATGGGAATCATGGAAACCCTCAAACCCGCCCTCTGGCAAATCATGAACGCCGACGCCTCGCGGGCGGACATAAGCAAGATGGACCTGGGCAACGCCGAGATGCGGGACTTGCTCATCAATGTTTCCTTAACCGTTTTCAGCTCATCCAACCGCCCGGCCACGCTCTCCCGCGTGCAGGAAACTCTCAGCGGCCTGGTAACGTTTGTTTCCACAAACGGGGGAGGACTCCTGCAACCCGAACAGCTCCGGGTAAAAAATGCGCGGGACCTCATCCGTGTTTTGCAACTGTCCCGCGAAACCCGGGAAGACTGGACCACCGCCCAACCCCAGGCCCCGGCGTTGGAACGCGTTCGTAACGCCCTGGCGCCGGACGCCTCCAAACCGGAATTCAAAGATTTTATGGCGCTTCAAGCCCAGGTCCGAGAGCTGTTGGACGGTTTCTTTAAAGCCTCCGGCGACCCCGCCGGGTTCAACGCCGAGAACCCCGCTCACCGGAACGCTCTCACCGCGTTGACTTCCGCGCTCCTCACAGGTCAAAACCGCGGACAGATTCCGGACACCCTCGCTGTTTTCCGGCTGATGGCCAATCCGGACTGTTTCCGTGTGATCCTGGACATCATCGGCCGGCCCCAGACGCCGGAGGATCTGGCGAAATTCCGTGAAGATTTCCTCGCCCATCCCGACAATCCGGGTTTTCTAAAACCGGCCTATTGGGCGGTGGTCGCCGCCTTCCACAACCCCACACGCGGGACAGCCCCCGTGCCCAATGATGAAGGGATCGCCCTCTCGCACCTGCAAAACGTCTTGGCGATGAAGGCGAAAATCGAGAGGGCCGGCCTCTTCGGCGCGGAGGGCTACAACGCCGACAATCCTCAGCACAACCACCTTCTCAGCCAAATGACATTTTTCTTCACTTGGAACATCAACCGGGAAGAGGCGGCGAACCCCGACTCAGACGCCGCCAAGCGCCTCGCGTACCGGGATGAGCTGATTGAAAACGCCGGCCGGCTCTGGCGGGAGGACAAGGGGGGACAAACCCTCACCACCGTCCAGATGCGCGTCCTCTTTAACCAAGCGGCGATCATGATGACCATGCGGAAATCCATCGCGGAAGGCGCGCCGGAAATGGCTCAAGCCGGGGTGAGGCTGGAAAAGCTTATGGACAGCCTGGCGCAAATCGTCCGCGAATCCGGCAGGCTGTGGAAAGGCACGGACTTCACGGATCCCAACCTTAATGCCGCCGACTTCCAGGACTTGGTGAAACACATTTTCTCCGTGGACCCCGACATGGCTGTGCTGTTGGGAATCGAAGCCGGACACCTGCGCTCCGGGGAATCGGTGGAGCATCGCCTCGCTGTGATCCGCGAAGCGGCCCGCCTGAAACCCCAGGCGGAAGCGGCCCTGGGCCGCCCCTTGCGGGCGTCCAATGAAAAAGACATCGCGTTCCTCTATGAATTGGCGGAAGGCTCCGTGGCTTCTTCCGGCCAAATGCGGACGATCACACAAACCTCCCAGCGGCTGGTGGAACTGCTGGCCAAACCCATGGGATGGGACTCGGGTGCCGTTGACCTCCTCACGAAGCTGGACCAGGCGCCCCAGGCCGAAGCCGCCAAGGCCATGAACGGCCTTTCCGGCCAAAGATCGGACCCGGGAACGGCTCCGGGCCCGATCTTTGGAAGAAACGAAAAAGGCGTGGAACAATTTTACGCCCGTCTTGAACAGCTCAAAGGCACGGACAGCTCCGAAACCCGGGCCATGCGCGCTCTCGCCGACAAGGCGGCCAACCTGGTTCAAGAGCTGGAGACGGCCACAGGGCTCGACTTAAGCGATCAGAAACCGTTGGCGGTCCTTTTGGACCTGAATCAGGGCCGGCTGAAGACCCCGGCCAGGGACCATGCGGCCAATTACCTCGCCGCGTTGGGCCGTTATGCCAAACAACTCGCGCCGCTGTTCGGCCAAAAAAAGATCGATCTCTCCAATCCCCAGTCGCAGGTTTTTGAAATCGTCAGCCAATACGCCATGCTGGAAGCCTCCGGCAATTCCTCCGGGTCGGTCACGTTCATCCTGGGAGACCAAAGCGCCGTTGAGATCAACGTGAAGGACCTCGCCGCGCGGATGGTGCGGCTGATGCCGTTGATTTTGAACGGGCAGGCCCGTACGTTCGACGTGGGTTCGCCCCAGACCCGGGGCCAGGTCGACCGCCTGTCCCAATGGGCTTTGGCGGACATCGTCGCGGAGCAGGCCGGC
>JACQPF010000298.1 GCA_016207625.1 Elusimicrobiota bacterium
GTACAGGCCCGCCCCCGCGGAGATGATGAGCCCGACAAGGCCCGCCGCGCGCAAGGGGCGGATGGAGAAGGACATGAGCCCATCCCGCGCGAAAACCAGCATTTTCTTCAGGGAATATTTGGAGCGGCCCCGCCTCCGCTCATCGGCCGCATAGGAAACAAACGTGGCGTTGAACCCAAGCCAACTGATGATCCCGCGAAGGAAGACATAGGACTCGCTCAACCCCCTCAACTCCTTCACGACTTTTTGATCCAGCAGGCGGAAATCGGCGGAACCGGGCTGAAGGGAAAGCCCCGATAGAAACTCGAAGAGCCGGTAAAAAAGCCGAGATGCGGTTTTCTTGAAAAACCCCTCCCCGACGGTTTTCTCCCGGACGGTGTTGACCACTTGGTATCCCTCGCGCCACTTGGAAACGAGAACGGGGAGCAACGCCGGGGGATGCTGCAAATCTCCGTCCATCGTGATCACCGCGTCCCCTTGGGCGCAATCCAGTCCCGCTTTCAAAGCCGCCTGATGCCCGAAATTGCGGGACAACGCCAAATATTGAATCAACCCCTGCTCTTTCAGGGCGCGCAATTTCTCCAACGTCCCGTCCGTGCTCCCGTCGTCCACGACGAGGATCTCGAAGGGCTCTCCCAATCCCTGCATTTGGAGGCGCACCTCCTTCGTGAGCGCTTGGATGTTCTCCGATTCGTTGTAGCAGGGGATGACGATGGATATCACGGGCTCCTCCTGATTTCGTTCGGCGAATCCATCTCGCTTCGGAGACGCCGGAGATCCTCATGCAAGGCGGGGTTGGCCTGGCGGCGGGCGCTTTTTGCAAGGGCCAGATCGACGAACCGGCGTGCGTTCTCTTTATCCTCCAAGTTCATATAGGAGAATCCCAACAGGGCCAAGACCTCGATGTTGTTGGGCGTCAGCACCAGCCCTTTTTGCAGGAGGTCCACGGCCTCTTGATACCGGCCCAATTGAAACAGCGCGTTCCCGGCGTTCTGATAGGAGATGGAATACTCCGGCGCGGCCTCGATGCTCTTGTGGTAATCCTCCAGCGCCCTTTCCAGGTTTTCCGTGGATTCCGCCTTTTTCCCTTGGCTTTCCAAATACATCGCTTTCTTCTGGCGCGTGAGGCCCAAATGAAAGAAGATTTCGGCCTTCCGGAACGGCTCCCAATTCTCGGGCGGCGCCAGGCGGACGGCCTCTTCCTGTAATGCGATGGCTTCGTCGAACGCCCCCATTTCTCGGCGGACGATTCCATAGGTGTTTTTCAAGCCCGCCAGGTTGTACCGTTCAATGGCGATGTGGTTGGGATGCGTCCTGCCGCTCAGTTTGGCCTCCGTGCTCCGAACGGCCTCTTCGAGATAGGGAACGGCCTTCTCCGGGGTCATGACGAATTGGGAATAATACCGGCTGAGGATCTTCGTCGCCAACACGTTGCCCGGGTCTTTCCGGAACGTGTCGGCAAAAAGAGTTTCCGTGTCCCGCCAGGCCCGGATCCTCTGAGACGTTTGCACCCCGAAGAAGACCAAGAAAAAACCGCAAACCGCCCACACGAGCCACTTCCCTCCCGCGCGCGCCCGCAAGCGCGCCAGGAGGTCCGCACCGGCGAGGATCAGCCCAAAAGAGGCCACGAAAGCGTACCGCTCCGCCATGGCGAACGTGTTCTTCCATACGCCGACCGTCGGCAAAAGAGAGGCGAAGAACCAAAACAAGCCGAAGGCGGCGATCCGGTTCCTCCGACGCAACCGCCAAATCCCCCAAACGCCCGCGGGAAGGACAACCGCCCCCGCCATAAGGAGGAGGCTCCTGACTTGAAAAATGTAGCCGTCCCAAGGGATCCGAAGCCCCAGGGGCGCCAAGGTCAACCAGGCGTACCGGAACAAATTCCCAAGGCCCGTCATGAGGGCCGTCGGCGTATCCAACGCAGCCTCCGAGTAACGCTGAGGGAACACGACGTAATTCAGGAAAACAATTCCCACCGCCAAGAGGGCCATCCCCGCAAGCGTGTTCCGGCGGCTTTTCGCCTCCGCGCGGTTTTCGGCCGGGAATATCCACATGTGCCCCGCCACGAGCGCCGGCAAAACAATGGCCGGCGGGTTGGCCAAACAGGCCGCCGCGTAGGACAAAAGGCTGCCCCAAGTCCTTTGCCGTAAGTAGAGATGGAACGAAAGAAAGAGCAGCCCGCCGGAAATCACATACCCCCCGGCCATGATCCAAGCCACAGGCTCGACGTGCAACGGATGCCAGGCGAATAAAAGCGCCGCCAGGAAAGGCGCCCAGGGAACGCGGATGAGTCGTTGGAGCACCAGGAACGCGAAGGCGACCGCCAACGCGTAGAAAAGGAAGTTCGTCACGTGGTATCCGGCGGGTGAATTCCCGAACAGACGGTAATCCACCACGCGGATCAGGGTGAAGATGGGCCGGTAATAACTGTGGAGCATCTCGGTGGCCGAGACCTTGCCGAAAATCTCGCGGAGCCCCTGCCCGTTGAGAGGCCGGTCGTAGTGGCCCAATTGAACGATATAAGGGAAATCGTCCAGATGGCTGAACTGCGCTTGAAAAACGCCGGACAAGCCGTAGAGGAGGGCTGTGGCCGCGACGAGCGCCAGCAGAGAAAAGATCGTCCCCTTCTTCATGAAAACCTCATCACCGCCCAACCTTCCCCGGGCGCGCCGTCGTAGGCCATCAGTTTCCCCTTGGAGTCCACTCCGCAGGCCCCGAGGAACATGTAGAGGTCGCGCAAACGGGCGGGAGGGTTTCCCATTTCAATCCAGAAAGGGTCGATCTTCGCCACGTCCATCCCCCGGCCCTTTTTCAAGCACTCCAGAACCTTTTGATCGAAAATCACCGCCGCGATGCTGTCCTCCCAATGGAGGCAGGCCGTCAAATTGTGGGAGAGCCCGCCCCCGCAAAACAGGAGGACCCTTTTCCCGGAGGCCTCCACGGCGCGGCGGAGGCACCGCCCCCACTCCACGCATTCCTCCCGCGAACGTTCCGTCGATGAAAGTGGGACGAGCGGCACCTGCCCGCGCGGGGAAAGGAAATGCATCGGCACCGCCGCCGACAGGTCCGCCCCGTGGTGCCGCGAGAGCGCCGGCAGGCCCGCGCGGTGCCCCTCCGCGACAAGGGCATGCGCCAAGCCCGGATCGCCGGGGCAGGAATACTTCACTTCCACCGCGTAGCCCCGGTAGTCCACCGTCGACGCGTGGTGCGCGCCGGCGTCAACGCAAAAGCTTTTTTCAGGGATCCAAAAAGGCGAGATCGCCAGGACCGCGTCCACCGGCGGATGGAACAAATGGGGACGAAGGTCTCTCAGCGAATCGAGGACGGACGAGGACCGCTTATGCGCCTCATCCTCCAACAGAATGGGAGAGTGGGGGACGACGAACCCTTCCAGATGGCCGGTTATTTTTTTCGCTCCGCGCCGGGAGTTTTCAGGATGGCCCCTTCGGACGCCGAGGACACCAGCGCCGCGTACCTCGCCAGCCAGCCGTCGCCGGTTTTCGGCCGAGGAGCGTTCCACGCGCTCTTTCGTTTTGACAGTTCTTTCCGGGACAATTGAACCTTGAGCTCTTTTTTTTCAGCGTCAATGGTCACGAGGTCGCCGTTTTTCAACAGCCCGATGGGACCGCCCACGGCCGCCTCCGGCGCCACATGCCCCACCACGAGGCCGTGGGTCCCTCCGGAGAAACGTCCGTCGGTGATCAAACCCACCGCCTCGCCCATCCCCTTCCCGCTGAGGATGGCGGTCAAAGAGAGCATTTCCCTCATGCCTGGCCCCCCCTTCGGACCTTCGTGGCGGACCACCACGACGTCTCCCGGCTTGATTTTCTGAGCCAGGGCCGCTTTCACCGCGGCCTCTTCTCCGTCAAAAATGCGGGCGGGGCCGATGATCCTAGTCACTTTCAGCCCCGACACCTTGGCCACCGCGCCTTCCGGCGCGAGATTGCCTCTTAAAATGACGAGGGGGCCGTACTTTCGAAGGGGGTTCGAAACATCCCGAATCACCTTTTGGCCCGGGGTCAAATCCGGGAAACCGGCCAGGTTTTCCTCCAGGGATTTCCCCGTCACGGTCAGGGCTTCCCCCCGGATGAGCCCCTCTTTCAAGAGCAATTTTAAGACCGCCGGCACGCCCCCCACTTTGGACAAATCATACATGACATGCCGCCCGCTGGGCTTCAGGTCCGCCAAATGCGGCGTGCGCCGGCCGATGCGCTCAAAATCTTCAAGGGAAAGCTTCACGCCGAACGCCTTCGCCATGGCCATGAGGTGGAGCACCGCGTTGGTGGATCCTCCCAGGACCATGACCAAAGCGATGGCGTTCTCAAAGGACGTCTTCGTCACGATGTCCCGGGGCTTAAGACCCCGCTCAATCAGGCCGAGCACGGCGCGGCCCGCGGCCTCGCATTCCCGGGTTTTTTCCGCCGATTCCGCCGGTGCGGAGGAGCTTCCCGGCAGGCTCATCCCCAGCACTTCGATGGCGGAGGCCATGGTGTTGGCGGTGTACATGCCGCCGCAGGACCCGGGCCCGGGGCAGGCCTGGCACTCAATGCCATGCAAAGTCCTTTCGCTGATGGCCTGTGCGTTGAATTGGCCCACCGCCTCAAAGACGCTCACCACGTCCACGTCCTGATCCTGGTAATGCCCCGGCTTGATGGAGCCTCCGTAGACGAAAACGCTGGGGATGTTCAGCCGCCCCATGGCCATGAGACAGCCGGGCATGTTCTTGTCGCACCCGCCGATGGCCACCAGCCCGTCGAAACACTGGGCCCCGGCCACGGTCTCGATGGAATCGGCGATGATTTCCCGGCTGGGCAGGGAGTAACGCATCCCCGCGGTCCCCATGGAAATTCCGTCGGAAACGGTGATCGTGCCGAAGGTTTGGGGAACGCCGCCTGCGCCTTTCGTCCCCGCCTTCACGCTCCGCGCCAGGCCGTCGATGTGGATATTGCAGGGCGTGATTTCGCTCCAGGTGCTCGCGATGCCGATGAGGGGCTTCCCAAAGTCCTCGGTGGTCAGGCCCGCGCCGCGCAGCATGGCGCGGTTAGGGGCGCGCTCGGGCCCCTGGGTGATGTCGCGGCTGCGGGTGTTAAGCGGTTTCTGAGGTTTGTCGGCGGGCATGGCTCTAGGTGAAAAGCGCTTCAAGCTCCGACACGCGCACGGCCGTCAGCACGGGGACCACTTTGTCGGCGTGGGCGAGCTCCTCGGCGGAGTAGGACGTGCAAACCGCCACGCACTTCATCCCCGCCGCATGGGCGGAGACGACGCCGTGCTTGGAGTCCTCCACCACGAGGCATTCCTGCGGTTTCAAATTCCGGTCGGGGTATTGCTTATTCAGCGCTTCCAAAGCCTTCAAATAAGCGTCGGGCGCGGGCTTGCCGTTGACCACGTCCTCGGCGGCGATGACGGCGTCGAAATATTGGCGGACGCCGGCGGTCTCCAGCATCAAAAGGACTTCCTCTTTCAAGGCCCCGGAGGCCATGGCCAGAGGGAATTTTTGCGACACGGCCATGACGAACTCGACCACCCCGGGCAGGATGACCAACGTTTGACCCGCCGCTTGCTTGTAGAGGACCGTCTTCCGGTCGATCATGTCCTGGATTTTCTCTTCGGGCAGGCAGCGTCCGTTGTCGCGCAGGATGGTGGTGAAGCAATTCTTGTCGTCCATGGCGAGATAGGACTCCAGGTATTGCTCCTTGGTCAGTTCGATGTCCCATTCCCGCAGGAGTTTCTGGATCAAAGTGAAATGCAGTTGTTCCGAATCGGCGATGACGCCGTCGCAATCAAAAAGGACCGCCCTCAGCATGTTCCCACCCCTGTCATCGTGATGTTTTGCGGTGAGGCCGCTTTCTCAAAAAACGCCTGGGCGAGCTTTGCCGCTTGATGGCCGCTCCGGCAAGCCGCTTCGATGGTGGCGGGGAGCCCCGGCCCCACCCAATCGCCCGCCAGGAAAAAATTCTCCAGCGGCGTCGCCACGGAGGGGCGCCGCTTCCATCCGTCGGGGGAGGGAGAAGGCGTGGCCTGCTTTTCCCAGGTCACCGAGGCGTGGATGGGATCGTCCTTCAACAACGGGAAACATTTCCGGAGGTCCTTCATGGCCATCTCCACAAGCTCCTCGCTGGTCATTTTCTCGAAAGCGGCGGCGCCGCTGATCACCAAGGTCACGCTTCCCGGGGACGCGCCTCCGTTCTCCCACATCTTGTGCCGGTCAAAGACCCATTGGACGTTCGTGTCCAAAAGCCCCACGAAAGGCTCGTCCATGAACGGCCGGGGGAACCAGAGGTGGATCGAGAGGATGGAGGAGTGGGTTTCCGTCTCCAATTCCCGGTAATGGTCCCGAAGGCCTTCCGGACGGATTTTCATGAACGACGCCAGGGGAACGGCGCAAATCACCGTTCCCACATCGACTTCTTCGCCGCTTTCCAGCAGGACCTTCTCCACGCGGGACCCGCTCACCCGAAACCCCGTCACCTTTTGCTGATGGGAGATGACGCCCTCTTGCCTTTTCAAATACGCCTTGAACTCCATGGCCCACAGCTTGCTGAGGCCCACCGTGGAGTGGCCCAGCCGCCGGTCGGACGAGGGGCCCAGGAACCCCTGCCGGAGAACCGAGGATAAGGCCTCGGCGCAGGCCGCGTCCGGATGCTCATTCAACGTGGCCAGGCACAGCGGTGTCCAGAACGCGCGGCGCGCGCCGGGCGTCTGCCGGAGGCGGTCCAGCCATTGAGAAACGGTGAGGTCCGCCAGGTTTTCGATCTTCCTCAGGCGGAACGAAACGAACCCGCGCGACAGGGACCAGCGGTCCCGGAACAGGAGCTCCTGATGCCGGAGGAGTCCCGCGGCCAATCCCCAGGAATAGGGGAGCGACGGGCAGCGGAGCTCCGAGCGGCGGCCCTGGGCGGACGCGAACGGGATCCTGAGCGACGGGAAGAACTTCAGCCGGTCTTCCACTTTCAACCGCCGGAGGAACCGCCGCGTTTCGCGATAGCTCCCCAAAAAGAAATGCTGGCCGTTGTCCACTTCCTCTTTTGTGACCCCGTCTTTCAGGGACGAGGCCCGGCCGCCCAATGTGGACCTCTGCTCGATCAGCGTCACCGGCACGCCGGCTTCCGTCAAAGCCGAAGCCGCCGCCGCGCCCGCAAAACCTCCGCCGATCACGACCACATGGGGTCTCATATCAGTGAATTGTAAGATGATTACGGCGCAATTGCAATAAGCTAAAATATCCGCGTCATGAAAAAAAGAAAGACGTTCCTTAAGGAAGCCCTCCTCCTTCTTTTGGCCGGCCTTTTGACGGGCGCCATGGTATGGAAAGGCCTGTCCCCGTCGGAGCGCTGTCCCGCGATTTCGGTCCTCAAGATCCAAAACCCCGGCACCACGGCCTTCATCGAGTTCCGCCGGCGGGAAGCGCGAAAAAAGAAGAGACGGTTCCGGCCCGCCCGCCAATGGGCGCCGCTCAGCCGCATCTCGCCGCACTTGCAGCACGCCGTCATCTCCGCCGAGGACGACACGTTTTACCGTCATAAGGGCGTCGAGTGGGAGTGCATGAGGCGGGCGCTCCAATACAATTGGAAGATGAAACAGAAAGCCCGGGGCGGGAGCACCATCACCCAGCAACTGGCCAAGAACCTTTACCTCTCGCCCGCCAAGAGCCTCACCCGCAAATTGCGCGAGCTTTTCATCGCCCTGGAGCTGGAAAGGGAACTGCCGAAACGCCGGATCCTGGAGCTCTATCTGAACGTCGTGGAATGGGGAGACGGGATTTTCGGCGCGGAGGCGGCATCAAGGGCCTACTTCCATAAAGCCGCCTCCGACCTGACGGTGGAGGAAGCCGCCGCCCTGGCCTGCACCCTGCCCAGCCCCAGGCGGTTCAACCCCTTGAGCCCCTCCAAATGGGTCCAGCGCCGCAAGGATTGGGTCTACAAA
>JACQPF010000301.1 GCA_016207625.1 Elusimicrobiota bacterium
CGTTAAAAAGAGGGCTTTAGGCTGAATCTTGTGGTGAGGTTAGGTAATAACAGAAAAAATAATGATTTGTTTTAAGGACACTGGAAGGGGGAGAATATTCCCCCCCCTCTGCAGCTTTAGAAATGGATGTGGGCTTCTGCGGTATAGCGGGTTACACGGGAAGCCGTGTTCCCGTAAATTTGGCCAGGGAAAAAGAGGGCTGCTCCCAGGTTGAAGGTCACAAAACCGGTGTAACGGTAGGTCATCTCTCCATCCAATTCCGTGCCCAGATCTTTTTGGCCGGTTGGCTTGGTGCGGGCTTCATAGATAAAATAGTCAATGGATCCTGTCCAAAAACCCCTTTGGGTGCTGAAGATGCCGAACCCCATGGTTTTTATGCCTGAGAAGCCGGCGGGCAGGCCGGTGGTGTTGGCCGCAAAAGGCTGGGCGGGATCATAGGCGTCGGACAGCGTGGCCGCGTATTGGACCCCATAGCCGGACCGTTGTAAGCCATCCCAGCGCCTGGCGAAAGTGGGTCGGAAGGCCTCATCTTTTTTGGGAGTTCCGGCGTCATCTCCAGTGCCGACGGCATAGACGGTCCTTACGCCGAATCTTCCAAAACGGACCGTATCTGTCTGGGCGCCCAGTTCGAGCCTTTGGCCGGTTCCATCGAGCTTGATCTCAGAGGAATTGGGGGCCAGCCGCGCCGTCCCGCCCTGAATCGCATATTCCAATTTATAAAAGGCATCTTTCAAGCGGCCATGCAGGCGAACGTCGTAAAACTCCCTCATAACGTCCGTGGCTGTTTGGGTGGTGGCGGCCAATCGATAGGAGCTGGCCGCGTCATTGCTCTCTCGGATCCAGGCGAGTTCCCAGCGGTTGTGCTCCCGCAGCGTGCCGAGAACCACGCCATGAAGATCGAAGTCGTTTTCCCCCAACCCCTCCGAGATCTTTGCCGTGAACGCATCCGCATCCCATTTGAAGGGCAAGTCGAATTGCGTTCGAATGGCGTTGAACCCGAGATTGTCGTCAGAAACAAGCATGCCGTCCCCGATGACCAGCGGCTGGCGGCCGATGAGCAAGTTCAATTTTTTCCAGGCGACGTTCGGGAGGTGGATGTAAGCCTCCTCAACCCAAGGCGAGCCGTCCGCTTTCGGATAGCGCGTGACAGGAACCCCGGACCCTTCCAACCCCCATATGTTTATGGATTGAAGCCGCAAGCTGGCCTCCACGTCCTGGTTCAACCAGGAGGTCATGTAAAAACGCGCGCGTTGGGAATAATAATTTAGGCGGTCACTGTTCCCGGTTTGATAGTCGTTGTTTTCAATGGCAACCCCGCGAAGGCGATAGTCCATGCCCATATTGAGAGAGGAGAATTGAGCATCAACTCGGGCGATGGAAAGGAAGAGGGAAGCGAAAACAATCCCCCCGGCCAATCGCCGGGGGGATCGGAAGAGACCTGTGTTTGAAATGCGAGCGCCACTTAACATTGAGACATTATTCTACCATCCCGTTAAAACTAATACAACCGCCGTTCCGCTCCCCACTTCACCATGATTTTGGCGAAAAGCTTGGTGATGTTGTCGGTGGGCGTGTTGGGCGGCGTGGGAGCGGCGAAGCCGGAGGCGATCCCCTTCTCCGGTGAAGCCAAGGCGTATCCAATGGAAGCCCGGACGGAATCGGAGTGGAAGTAATGCAGCGCGAGATCGAACTCCGTCCCGATCCCGTCATCCGCGCCGGAAGGGACTTTGTCGGCCTCGGCCATCGTGAGGTCGGCGGTGGCCGTCAGCCGGTTTTCAAAAACCGGCAGATTGAAGTATCCGCCCAGATTGAAGAGGCTGATGCCGGGCCCTCCTGCGCCTGTGTCCAACCCGGGACCGAACCCGAGCGCGTTGCTGTTGGTCAGGATCTCGCCGTAGCGAAAATCAGAGACCGCCCAGCCGGCGACAGAGAAGTCGTGGAAGGCCTTGTCGTCGTTTCCGGTGTCATCTCCCGAAGCCATGGCGTAATGCAAATGTCCGCCCCATCCGGCGTCGTTGTTGTCATAGAGGGCTTTCAAGAGGAGAGCGTTCCCTTTGTAGTCCGATTTCGCGGCGCCCGTCGGACCATTATTGTCCTGCCCGCCGTTCACGGCATACTCCAGGCCAAGTTTCAGCGCTTCCTCCATGAGGTCGACCCCCGCCCGCAAGTCAATGATGGAGAGGTTGATGTTGTCGCTCTCGGCCACCGCCCCTTGGTTGGACGCTTGATAGTAGCCGATCTCCAAAGGCACGCGGAGGTTCGGAATCAATTCGTCCGAGCCGAGGACGAGCCACCCCGCGTTGACATCACCCAAAACATCGTCCGCGTCGGTTTCCGAAACTCCGGCCGCGCCGGGGGCCGTGTCGTCCTCGCGCACTTTTCCCGTGGCGAACATGGTTTTCACCGGCCCGATTTTTTTCTCCACGGACAACGCGTCCAGCGCTTGAACGGAGAGCGCGTCGTCGTTGTAGGGGCCGAAGAAGACCAGCAGATCTCCCGGCCGCCCGCCGTACTGGCGGCCCAGGCGGAACTTGTCCAAGGTCAGCATGCCGTCGATGTCGATGTATGCGTTCTGAAAGGCGATGGCGCCCTCGGTTGCGGCGATCGATGAGGGTCTTCCTGAGCCGTATTGAACCACGGCTCCGCCCGTGTTGCTGTTCCTTAAGGCCTCGATGCGCCCGCGGACGCCTTCGGTGATCCCGGCGTTCAAGCCGACGCGGAGACGCGTAATCACGTTGCCGCGAGTGTCTTTGGCGCCGTCGTTGGCATCGGTTTCGTTGTTGGCCCTCTGCCCTAGAATTTCAAGAGATGCGTCTGGTGTAATATTCTCAAGTCCCAGGATTCCAGCCCGGCCGGAAACGGAACCGGCGAACATCAGGACGGCGAGTAGAGCGAAGAATTTCTTCATCAGCGAAGTTCCCCCTTTGTTGTTTTTTGAAAAAAATCCCGCGTGAATTGGCGAAAAAAGTGATTGGATAATTGAAAGATGTGGCGTGACGATATTATATCAATCGAGAGAGAAGGTTGTCAAAACAGAGGAGTCTTTTAGGAAGGTTAACGTTTCGTTTGAGCTTGTTTGATCTGGCTCAGAAGGTCCTGCGCGTTTTGCGCCCAAACGGTGGTGGGATAAAGAGTCACCAATCGCTCAAGAGCGCTTTGGGCGTCCGTCCATTTTTGTTGAGCCATATAAACACGCCCCAAGGCCTCTTGAATGCGCCCGGCGAGGAAATGTTCTGGAAATTCTTTGATGAATTGTTGATAGCGAATCTCCGCTTCCGGCCAGTTTCCGGCTTGCTCATGGGCAGCCGCCAAACCGGCAAGGGCGAGCGCTTTATATTCAGGGATTCCCGCTTCCCGGGAGGCGCTTTGGTAGGCGCTGATGGCGTCTTCGTTTTTCCCCTCCGAAAGCAAGAGGTCTCCTTTCAGGAGGTAGGCAAGGACTAAGATCTTTCCCGAGCGTGAGGAATTGATCAATTCCTGCACGGATTGGAGCGCCTGGGGGCCTTGGCCGCGGCTCGCGAGCACTTGTGCTTGCGCGAGTTGTTCCCAAGACCTATGGCGCAAGATTTTGAGATTGCGGATCACGAGGATGGCCAAGACGCCGGCCACGACGATGGCCATCGCGGCGAGCGCCA
>JACQPF010000302.1 GCA_016207625.1 Elusimicrobiota bacterium
ATCGGTGAAGAGCTCAAGAAGTTCGATTTCACCTGGTTCGTCCCCGCCATCATCAAATACCGCCGGATCTTGAGCGAGGTCCTGGTTGTCTCTTTCGCGCTCCAGGTTTTTGGCCTCATGACGCCGCTCTTTTTTCAGGTGGTCATGGACAAGGTCCTGGTCCATCGCGGGTGGTCAACGCTCAATGTGGTGGCCACCGGCCTTCTTGTGGTGTCCATCTTCAGCGTGGCCTTGACCGCCCTTCGCAGCTATGTCTTTTCCCACACCACCAGCCGGATCGACGTGGAACTGGGGGCACGTCTGTTTCGCCATCTGGTCAATCTGCCGCTTGGCTACTTCAAATCACGGCGGGTGGGCGATTCCGTCGCGCGGATGCGGGAGCTTGAGAACATCCGCTCCTTCTTGACCGGTAACGCGATCACCTTGGTGCTGGACATGATATTTTCCGTTCTTTTTATCCTCGTCATGTGTTTTTACAGCTTAAGTTTGACCTCCATTGTGCTCGCCTCCCTGCCGCTCTACCTACTCCTTTCCTTGTTCTTGACGCCGGCTTTGAGAATGCAACTTCATGAGAAGTTCAACCGCGGGGCGGAAAACCAGGCCTTTTTGGTGGAGGCCATCAGCGGGATTGAGACCCTGAAAGCCGCGGCCGTGGAGCCCCAAATGCGTCAGCGGTGGGACAACCAGTTGGCGGCCTATATCAAGTCCGGTTTCCGCACCGCCACCCTGAGCGCGGTCGGCAACGCCGGCGTGTCTCTGGTAGGGAAACTCGTGACCGTCGGCACTCTCTGGCTGGGCGCGCGCCTCGTGATCGATGGAAAAATGACCGTGGGCCAGTTGATCGCCTTCAACATGCTCTCAGGCCAGGTGGCGCAACCCATCCTGCGCATCGCCCAGCTTTGGACCGATTTTCAACAGGTGGGTATTTCCATGCAGCGTTTGGGCGACATTCTGCGCAGCCCCATGGAAGGCTCCAATACCAGCCGCAGTCCATTGCCGCCCTTGAAGGGGGCGATATCGTTTGAACAAGTCAGCTTCCGTTATCGGGCGGATGGGCCTGAAGTGTTGCGCAATTTAAACCTCAAGATAGCCCCATCGGAATTCATTGGAATTGTGGGCCGTTCGGGGTCCGGGAAAAGCACCTTGGCGAAGCTGGTTCAAAGGCTCTATGTCCCCGAGCGGGGCCGTGTGCTTATTGATGGGATTGACCTGGCCGTGGCGGACGCCACCTCGTTGCGGCGGCAAATCGGCGTCGTGCTCCAGGAGAACATTCTTTTCAAGAGAAGCATCCGTGAGAACATCGCCCTGGCTGAGCCGGGCGCTCCCATTGAACGGGTCATGGGGGCCGCCAAACTGGCCGGCGCCCATGAATTTATTTTGGAACAGCCGGAAGGCTATGACACCATTGTTGAAGAGCAGGGGGCTTCCCTCTCCGGTGGCCAGCGCCAACGCATCGCCATCGCCCGGGCGCTATTAACCAACCCGCGCATCTTGATATTTGACGAGGCCACCAGCGCCTTGGACTATGAGTCAGAACGCATCATCCATCAGAATATGCAAGCCATCTGCCGCGGGCGGACCGTGATTATCATCGCCCATCGGTTGAGTGCCGTGCGCAACGCCAGCCGTATCATTGTTCTGGAAAAGGGGCAGATTGTCGAGCAAGGCAACCATGAGTTTTTGATGGCGAACGCGGGCGGCATTTATTCCAGGTTATACAGGCTCCAGCAGGGAGAAGCCATTTAAATGCGTCTGCATTTCGCCGCATGGAAGGATTTGATCAAACGTTATGGAACGGTTTGGCAGGCCGTTTGGAAACAGCGGCGTTTGCTAGCGTCCCCCTCGCGCACACCCACGGAACGGGAATTCTTGCCCGCCGCTCTGGAGTTGGAAGAAACGCCTGTTTCTCCCCTGCCCCGCGTTGCCATGGGGCTCATCGTCAGCTTTGTCTTAATTGCACTGGCCTGGGCAATCCTGGGGAAACTGGACGTGGTGGTGACCGCCGGGGGAAAGATCGTTCCCAATGACCGGACCAAGATCATCCAGCCCATGGAAACGGCCGTTGTCAGAGCGATCTATGTGGAGGACGGCCAACAAGTGAAGGCTGGCGATGTGCTCTTGGAACTGGACGCGACGGCGGCCGATGCAGACGAAAAGCGCACCGAGGCGGAGATCGCCGCCAACCGTGCAGTGCTGGCCAAGCTGAAGGAAACCCTGCCCATCGTCCAGGAGCGGGCCCGGGAATATAAAAAGCTCTACGAGCAGGACTTTGTGAGCAAGCACGAATTCCTGGACAAGGAGAAGGAACGCATTGACCTGGAACACGAAATGGTGGTCCAGACCAGCAAACTCGCCGAGGCGGACCAAGAGCGAATCAAGGCCACCCAACGGGCGCGCTTGATGAAGCTGACGGCCCCGGTTTCCGGGAAAGTCCAGCAACTCGCCATCCATACTATCGGGGGCGTCGTGACACCCGCCCAACCTATTTTGGCCATTGTTCCCACGGAGGATTCCGTTGAGATCGAAGCCTCTATCTTGAATAAAGACATCGGTTTTGTCAGAGAGGGCCAGGAAGCCGTCATCAAGGTCGAAGCGTTCCCCTATACGAAATACGGCACGATCCCAGGCCAGGTGAAGACCGTTTCTCTGGATTCCGCGACCGATGAGAAAAAAGGATTAATCTTCTTCTCTCGTGTAGAGATGTTGAAAAACTCGGTGCAGGTGGAGGATAAGGCCATCCCGTTGACTCCCGGCATGGCCGTGTCCGTGGAGATCAAGACGGGCAAAAGGCGGGTCATTGAATATTTCTTGAGCCCTCTTTTAGAACATGCGGATGAGAGCTTGCGGGAACGATAGGGCCGATTCCCAAAACGTGAACCAACTGAAGGATGCAAATGAAAAAATCTCCACTCACCATCAAGGGAATTTATTGCGCCTGCCTTATTTTGTTCGCACCAACGCTTCGGGCGGAAAGCCTGAAAGAAATGATCCCTTGGGCAAAAAAATATGACGCCCGTTATTTGGCCGCCCGCGCCGATTACGAGGCCACGGGCTTCCGCGTTGCTCAAGCGCGTTCACGGCTTCTTCCCTCCCTTGAAGCGAATGCGGATTTCGCCAAAAACAAACTAAGAATCACCTACGACGATCCCAATTTCACGGATCTGGATCGCCGTTTCAAGACGCGCGATTGGTCCGCGCAGCTTGTCCAGCCCTTGTTTCGATTGGAAGAATGGGCGGGTCTGACCCGATCTGAGAAAGCCAAAAAACAATCCTATTACTCCCTGCGCCAGGCCGAGTTTGAATTGGTGATGCGTTTGGCCCAGGGTTACTACGATGTTCTCCTAGCGAAAGAGAACTTGAATGTTCTGGAGTCTGAAAAGCGAGCCCTAACGGAGCGCTGGCAGGCGGCCATGGGCCTCCATAAGTCGGGAGCGGTCTCGGGCACGGAGCCTTTGCAGATTCAGGCGCGTCTTTCACTGGTCATCGCGGCCGTTTTGGAAGCGCAATGGGAGCTTGCTAACAAAAGGCGCATTTTGGAATCCATGGCGGGACCCAATGTGATGGATCCAGAGCCAGTCGATGAATCGGAGATCGAAAAAGAGTGGGGCGATTTAGAAGATTGGCTCCACCGGGTGTCGGAAAATCCCCGAGTCCGGGCCTCTGCTTTTTCCCTGGAGGCGGCCAAGCAGGACGAATTGAGGGCTCATTCGGGTTTCTGGCCTGGTGTTGACGCGGTCGGCGTTTATCAAAAGGCTTGGCTCGGCCCCAGCGCCGCGCTCCCTATTGAAACGCGGAATAGAAACGCCAGCGCCGGGGTCCGGCTCACGTGGTCGC
>JACQPF010000299.1 GCA_016207625.1 Elusimicrobiota bacterium
AGAAACCCGTCATCGGATTCATTTCCGGCCGCACGGCCCCGCCGGGCAAACGCATGGGGCACGCGGGAGCGATCATCTCGGGCGGCCAGGGCACGGCGGATTCGAAATGGAACGCCTGGAAATCGGCGGGGGTGATCCTCGCCCAGACGACGCATGAGATCCCGCGCTTGGTCAAAGACGCGTTAAAGAAATGATCGATCCAAAAGAAATCAAGATCGTCGACACCACCCTGCGCGACGGGGAGCAGACGGCCGGCATCGTTTTCTCCAACGCGGAGAAACTGGAAATCGCCCGCCGGCTGGCCGAGGCGGGGGTTCACCAGATCGAGGCCGGGGTTCCCGCCATGGGCGGGGACGAGAAAGAGGCCATCCGGGCCATCGTGCAATCGAACCTGAAGTCCAGCATCCTGGGCTGGTGCCGGGCCGTGGTGGCAGACATCAACGACGCCATCGACTGCGGCCTGGACGCGGTGTGCGTATCCATTTCCGTGTCCGACCTCCACATTCAAAAGAAAATCCGGAAGGACCGCGACTGGGTGATCGACACGGCGACCCGGGCCGTCAACTACGCCAAAGGCCACAACCTCTACGTTTCCGCCAACGCCGAAGACGCTTCCCGGGCGGACATGGAATTTTTCCTCAAATTCATAAAGGCCGTGAAGGCCGCCGGCGCCGACCGCCTCAGGTTCTGCGACACGGTAGGCATCCTCGGGCCGTTCCAGACCTACGACAAGATCAAAACCATCGTGGAGGAAACGGGGATCCCCGTGGAAGTGCACACGCACAACGATTTCGGCATGGCCACGGCCAACGCCCTGGCGGGCCTCCGGGGCGGCGCCTCTTTCGTCAGCACGACGGTGAACGGCCTCGGCGAACGCGCCGGGAACGCCGCTTTGGAAGAAGTCGTGATGGCCCTCAAATACGTGGAGGGCGTCCCCACAAGTTTCGACATCTCCAAGCTCCGGGCGCTCTCGGAACATGTGGCCAAGGCCTCCGGCCGGGAGATCTGGGTGAGCAAACCGATCGTCGGGAAAAATATATTCTTTCATGAAGCGGGCGTGCAGGCCTCGGGCGTCATCCGGGACCCGGACACCTACGAAGTGTTCTCGCCGAACGAGATCGGCGGCGAAAGGCAGATCTTGATCGGGAAACATTCCGGCGCCACCACCGTGCAATGGAAATTCCGGGAGTACGGGATTTCCCTGACCGAGGACGAAACGCGAAAGATTTTGGAAGACATCCGCGTCCAAGCCGTCAAAGTGAAGCGGCCGCTCTATGACAAAGAGCTGATGTACATTTATTACAAGCTCACCGGCGGGCATGGGAAATAGATTTATTTATTTTGCCTTTCTTAAAGAAATCCCTCGCCCCCCATCGCCCTTTGATGGGTGGGAGAGGGTTAGGGTGAGGGGGGCATCGCTTGAAGAATCAACAAGTTCAACAGCGGCTATCTTTTGCCAAAGACTTGCGCCGCCGCCAAACCGATGCCGAACGAAAAATATGGGCTTTGTTACGTTCAAGGCAGTTGGCCGGGTTTAAATTTCGCCGCCAAGAAGTCATCGGTTTTTTCATTGTCGATTTTTGCTGTTTTGAGCAAAGGCTGGTCGTTGAGCTGGATGGTGGCCAGCATGCCGAGCGAGAAGCCTCTGACAGGCAAAGGACCTTGGATTTAAATCAGCGAGGGTTTCGTGTGTTGAGGTTTTGGGATCATCAGGTCTTGCTGGAGCCGGAAGCGGTTGTAATAAAGATTCTGGCGGAGACAAACCAGATTTATGAATGAATTGATTCGTCGGATCCTGTTCTCATCCATCGGTAAAAAAATCCTCGTGGGCGTGACCGGGGTGTTGCTGTGCGGATTCCTCATCTCTCACTTGGCGGGGAACCTTTTCCTGCTCGTGGGAGAAGAAGCCTTCAACCACTATGCGGAAACCCTCGCGCACAACCCCTTCATCCTCCCCGCGGAACTCGCCCTTTTGGCCGTGTTTTTGGCTCATATCGCGGTGGCCGCCGTGGTCTCGATCCAAAACAAAGCCGCCCGCCCCGTCGCCTACGAGGTCCAGCGGTCCAAGGGAGGGAGCACCGTGGGCTCCCGGACCATGGTCTATTCCGGGGTCTTGCTCTTCGTCTTCCTCGTCGTTCATATCAAAACCTTCAAATACGGCGACGTCGGCCCGGGGCTTTACCATTTGGTCCTCACCTCTTTTCAGAATCCTTTTTACACCGCCTTTTATGTGCTCGCGATGGCCGCGGCCGGACTTCATTTGAGCCATGGGGCGCAAAGCGCGTTTCAAACGTTAGGCATCAACCATCCCCGGTACACGCCGTTGATCAAAGCCGCCGGCTGGGTTTTCGCGGCGGGGATTTCCCTGGGGTTCGCCTCTCTGCCCCTTTGGGCCTATTTCAGGACCGGAGGCCTGCCATGAGTCTTGACGCGAAGATCCCCACCGGCCCCCTGGAGCAGAAGTGGGACAACCACCGCTTCCACACAAAGCTGGTGAACCCGGCCAACCGGCGCAAATTTGAAATCATCGTCGTGGGGACAGGGCTGGCGGGCGCCTCGGCCGCGGCGTCTCTGGGCGAGATGGGCTACAACGTGAAGGCGTTCTGCCTTCAAGACAGCCCCCGGCGCGCCCATTCCATCGCGGCTCAGGGCGGCATCAACGCGGCCAAGAACTATCCCAACGACGGGGACAGCGTCCACCGGCTTTTCTACGACACGATCAAAGGGGGCGATTTCAGGGCCCGTGAAGCCAACGTCCACCGCCTGGCGCAGGTCAGCAACTCCATCATCGACCAATGCGTCGCCCAGGGCGTGCCCTTCGGGCGGGAATACGGCGGAAGCCTCTCCAACCGGTCCTTCGGCGGAGCGCAAGTGTCCCGCACGTTCTACTCCCGCGGCCAGACAGGCCAACAGCTGCTCTTGGGCGCCTACGGGGCCCTCATGCGCCAGGCCGCGTCGGGCCAAGTCAAGATCTTCCCCCGCCGGGAAATGCTGGACCTCGTGGTCGTGGACGGCCGCGCGCGGGGCATCGTCTGCCGGAACATGGTCGACGGCAAGATCGAATCCCACGCCGGCCACGCCGTGCTCCTTTGCACCGGCGGCTATGGGAACGTTTTTTACCTGTCCACCAACGCCGCCTCCTGCAACGTGACCGCCACATGGCGGGCCCACAAGCGGGGCGCCTTCTTCGGCAATCCCTGTTTCACGCAGATCCATCCCACCTGCATCCCCGTGGCGGGCGCGCAGCAATCCAAGCTCACCTTGATGAGCGAGAGCCTGCGCAACGACGGGCGGGTCTGGGTGCCGAAAACCGCCGGCGACAACCGGTCCCCGTCTCAGATTCCGGAATCCGAGCGCGATTATTATTTGGAGCGGCGCTACCCGAGTTTCGGGAACCTCGTGCCGAGGGACGTGGCGTCGCGCGCCGCCAAAGCCGTCATCGACGAGAAAAAAGGCGTGGGCCCCACGGGCCTCGCGGTGTATCTGGATTTCGCCGATTCCATCAAGCGCCTGGGCGCGGACGTCATTCGCGAGCGCTACGGGAACCTTTTCGACATGTATGCGCACATCACGGCGGAAGATCCCTATCAAACCCCCATGCGCATCTATCCCGCCGTGCATTACGCCATGGGCGGGCTTTGGGTGGACTACAACCTCATGACGACGGTGCCGGGCCTTTTCTGCCTGGGTGAAGCCAACTTTTCCGACCACGGGGCCAACCGCCTGGGAGCCAGCGCGCTCATGCAGGGCTTGGCCGACGGTTATTTCGTGATTCCCTATACCTTGGGCGGATATTTGGCCTCGGGCGGCATCCCGTCCGTCGGCGCCGACCACGCCGCCTTCCGCGACGCGGAAAAAGCGGTGGAGGAGCAGACGCGCCGCCTCCTGGCCGTTCAAGGCCGGCGCACCGCGGCGGATTTCCACCGGCAACTGGGCCTCCTCCTCTGGGACAAATGCGGCATGGCCCGAAACGAAGCCGGCCTGAAAGACCTCCTTTCCCGGATTCCCGGGATCCGCGAGGAGTTCTGGCAGAACGTCAAAGTGGCCGGACAAAAAGAAAGTTTCAACCAGGCCCTCGAACGGGCGGGACGCGTGGCCGATTTCCTGGAGTTCGCCGAGCTCCTCGTCCGCGACGCTTTGGAGCGGCGGGAATCCTGCGGAGGCCACTTCCGCGAGGAGTTCCAGACGCCGGACAACGAGGCCCGGCGCGACGACAAGAATTTCGCCCATGCGGCGGCCTGGGAATACCGCGGGGACGGTCAAGACCCGATGCGACATGCGGAACCCCTGACGTTCGAAGCGGTGTCCCTCGCGCAAAGGAGCTATCAGTGAGCGGCGACATGCGTTTCACCCTCAAAGTCTGGCGCCAGAAAAACGCCGCCGAGATGGGCCGGTTTGAAATTTATGAAGCGAAGGGCGTCTCGCCCGACATGTCCCTTTTTGAGATGCTGGACGCCGTCAATGAGGATTTGATTTTGAAGGGCGAGGATCCCATCGCTTTCGACCACGATTGCCGCGAAGGGATCTGCGGCACCTGCGGATCCGTGATCAACGGCCAGCCCCATGGCCCCGAGACCGGAACCACCACCTGCCAAGTGTTCATGCGCCTCTTCAAAGCCGGCGACACCATCACGATCGAGCCGTTCCGGGCCAAAGCGTTCCCCGTTGTGAAAGACCTCATCGTGGACCGGTCCGCCTTCGACCGCATCATCGCCGCGGGAGGCTACGTTTCCGTCGGCACGGGCGCCGCGCCGGAGGCCAACACCCTCCCCGTCCCGAAAGAGAAATCGGAACTGGCCATGGACGCCGCCGCCTGCATCGGCTGCGGGGCCTGCGTGGCGGCCTGCCCCAACGCCGCGGCCATGCTCTTCGTCGGGGCGAAAATTTCCCATTTGGGGCTCCTCCCCCAAGGGCAGCCCGAGCGGGACCGGCGGTCCATCGCCCTGCGCCGGGCGATGGACCGGGAAGGCTTCGGCAACTGCACCAACCACGCGGAGTGCGAGGCGGCCTGCCCGAAAGAAATCAAAATGCGGAACATCGCCCGGTTCAACCGCGACTATTTGAAAGCCAGCTTTCTCTCCGAGGAATAAGGCATGAAACTTTACGTCGCGGCCACGCGGCAGAACGACGGCAAGACCATGGCCTCTTTGGGGCTTTTGGCGGCGCTGCGCAAGCGCGTGCCGAAGATCGGCTACATGAAGCCGGTGGGGCAGCACTACATCGAAATCAACGGCGACAAGATCGACAAGGACGCCGTGCTCATGAAGCGCATCTACAACCTGGACGGGGACCTGGCCGACATGAGCCCGGTGGCCATCCCGAAGGGATTTACGGAAAACTACATCCTCCACGGACGCCGGTCGGTCCTGGCGGCGAAGATCCGCAAGGCCTGCCGGAAACTTTGCGCCGGCAAAGATTTGATGCTGATCGAGGGCACGGGGCACGCCGGCGTGGGTTCGGTCTTCGACATGTCGAACTCGGACGTGGCCAAGCTCCTGGGCGCCAAGGTGATCCTGGTGAGCTGCGGCGGCATCGGCCGGCCCATCGACGAGATCATGCTGAACAAGACCATGTTCGACCGGGACGGGGTCGAGGTCATCGGGGTCATCATCAACAAAGTCGAAAAGGACAAGTTCGACAAGATCAACCGTTTCGCCCGCCTGGGCCTGAAGCGCAAGAAGATGGACGTGCTCGGCGTGATCCCTTTCGACATAAGCCTCTCCAGCCCCACCATGGACGAGCTGCTGGAAGATTTGGACGGGGAAGTGCTCTGCGGTGGGAAGGGTTTAAAGAACTCGACGGGGCGCATGGTCATCGGGGCCATGCCTCCGCACGAGGCGCTGAATTACCTCAGCCCGGGCTGCCTCCTGATCACCCCCGGCAACCGGGACGATTTGATCCTGGCGGCCTTAAGCACATCCGTCATCGGCAACGACAAAAGCCAGGCCGTATCGGGCGTGGTCCTCACCTGCGGCATCCGCCCCCACCCCAGCACCCTGCGGCTGATCAAGCACGTCGAGGATATCCCCATCATCGTCGTCCCGCACGACACCTTCGCCACCGCCTCGCGGATCAACCGGACGGTTTTTAAGATCCGTCCCGAGGAAAAAGAAAAAATCGACGAGGCCGGACGGCTCATCGAGAAATACGTCGACATCGACCGCATTTTGAGTGAAATCAATCCGCGGTAAGGAGCTCCTGAGGAAGTTAGATCAAGCGGCCCAACGGGCCCAGGTCCAAGTTCAAATCCTCTTCCGTCAAACCGAAATGCGCCTTGAGCTCCGCCATCTTTTTTTCCAATCGGAGGAAGGCGACGCCCATGTTCTCGATCTGTTCGGGCGTGAGGCTTCCTGCGTCCATGCGCCGGAGCGCCTGTTTTTCCAGGAGCTTTCTCAAAAGTTCCACCAGGGTCATCACCAGCTTGACCAGCCCCTGCTCCACCTTTTCCGGGTCGGCGTTGATCCGGGAAGGGAGGCCCTTGGCGACGTGGTCCAATTCGCTCTCAATGGCCTTGAGGGATTCTTCAGAAGCCGAGAAGGTTTGCGGTGTCATGGGTTTCTCCCGATATGAAATGATAGGGCGGCCAGGGCCCGGTGAGGAGGAAATGGAGCTGCGGGAAATCGCGCCAGAGCGTCTGCACCCTCCGGCGAAAAACCTCCGTGTCGTCCCGCGGGACCAGGCAAGCCAGGTTCAGGAAAAGCCGATCCCCTGAAAATCGCCGGATCCGCACTTCGCTGGCCAGGGAGGAGAGGAAATCCTGGATGTCGGCGGCCAGGCGCTGGCCGGCTTCGCCG
>JACQPF010000300.1 GCA_016207625.1 Elusimicrobiota bacterium
GATCGCCCGGGCGGCGTTGAACTCCCTCGGCCTGCGGTCCTTCAATGTGCGGAAGACGAGCGGGAGGATCGAGTTCGTCGAGTCTGGAAAGATCGAGTCCCTGGAAGGCGGCTTGTTGACGGTTGAATGGACGGCCGGGATTGATAACGAAGGCAAGAAAGTCACCCAAGTCGTCGATCTCCTCTCCGGCACGACGTTCGAGCTGGGGGCCGACGTCCTCACGGACAGCGAGGCCCGGGACGCGGTTTATCTGGCCATCGATTCCATTCGGGGGGGAGACTACGGCACGGCTGCCCAAAGCCTTACTGACCTCGGCCGAAGCGAGGTTAACGGCAAAGAGGTCTCGTTCACCATCGACAACGGTCAGGTCGAAAGCTTCCAGGGAAAGACCCTGGATGCGGCGGAGGATCTCCTGGCCTCCCTCTTTGCCAAAGGTTTCGTTTCCGCCGACGAGTTCTCCAAGACGCAAAGCGAATGGACATACATCACGGGCCAACTGAAAGCCGGCGAGTCCATTGAAACCTACGGCGTGCAGCACGTCGAGAACACGTTCCTGGTCAGCCTGACCCTTAAGGAAAAGGACGGTTCCACACGCACCATCCAATCGACCTTCGACGCCGTGACCGGGGACAAGCTGTTCACCCTGGACACCGCCTACAACCCGAAGACGGGCGAGATCACCCAGACCATCACGGTCGAACCGTCGCTCGCCGGCGGGAAACAGCTTTCTTTCACGGTGAAGGGCGTCATCGGCAAGGACGGGAAATGGCTGTCGGTGGAGTTGGTGGACATCGGCAACTCGCTGGGCGAGCTCGTCGGGGACAAGAACAAGCAAATGATCGCCAACGCCCTCCAAGCCCTCACCAAGACCCCGGTCAAGGCCGGGGCCGGGAAGGACGGGATCGCAGCCGGGCTGTCGGTCTCGAAGATCGAGAACGGCATCGAGATCACGGACCCCTCCGGCCGATTGAGGATCCAGATCCGCAACGACGGATCGGTGGAGCTGCTCACGAACACGAAGGAAGACGGGCTCAAGTTCTACGGGGCGTCGAAGGACAATAGCGACGAGAAGCGCTTCGCCCGGGACGCCAACGGCCAGGGCGAAATTTACGTCAAGAAGGACGGCGTCGAGCTCATCAACGCCACCTTCGACCAGAACGGCCTCATCACGCTCCGCGGCGGGCCGAATTCGCTTGGGGCCCTTTCCATTATCAAGGAAATGCTGGGTGGCCAATCCTTGAAGGACTTCATGCCGGCGTTCGGGGTTGAAGGCCTCGTGCTCTACAGCGTGGAGACGAACAGGATCGTCGGCTTGGCCTACAACGGCAAGAACAACAGTTTCCTGATGGATGGGGGCGGTTTGAAGATCCTGGATCAGAACGGCCAACCCATCACCGAACAATACAGCGAGCTGTCGGGCATCAAGCTCACGCTCCACGCCGACACGGCCGAAGAAGCCACACAAATCATCGTCGGCGGCCTGCTCCTGTTCGAGAACGCCAAGACGGCGGAGACCAACACCTCCGAGTCCCGCGGCTTCGCGGATAGCGCCGTCCGCGACCTGGCGGATGCCCTCCGCAGCGCGGCCGGCGGTACGAAGGCAGACATCCAAGAGGCGCGGAAGCTGCTCGCCTCCGGCCGGATCTACGTCAGCCTGATCGCCGTGGCCGAACTGAAGAACAAAGGTGAGTGCGGCCAAATTAAAGGCAAGAGCACCCAAGATCTGTATCTATCGGAGCTGAGGAATTTGGACCTGTCCCAACTTGCCAGCGATCCCGGGAAACTGGCGGCGATCATGGGGTGGATGGGCGCCGCGCAGGTCATCGACGCCGCCGCTGCGAAGCTTGAAAAATACAGCGCGATCCGGGGAAAAGAAGGCGAAGAAGGAGCGAAAGTCGTGGGCGAAAACGCCCGATTCCTGGCGGCTTGGGGCGTCCATGGGGAGGCCGTCACGGCACTGGCCGGCCAATATTGGCGGGAATACGCGGTCTCGGCGAAGGATGGCAAGATGCTCCAGGCATTGGCCACCGCCGAATACATGGATGCGGCGAAGGTGAGCTTGGACGCTCTGCCGAGCCTTAGGGTGGAGTTGGACAAGGCGATCAAACTCGTCGAAGCGAACGGCAATAAAGAATTGTTGGCGGATATGAAGAAGGCTTTGAGCGAATTCGATGCCTATGTCACCGCGAACCAGAACGTCCTGCAGGGCATTTTGGCGTTGAGCTGGGAGAAGGATTCCTTGAACGAAGGGCAGATGAAGGCCCTGATGGGCTTCCAGAACGTTCAGGGGACCGTATCCGCCGCAGCCGCGATGGCGGGGATTCCCCAGCTCGAGGCGGGTCTCGCCGATGCTCGAAGAGGCGCGGCGACCGGAGCCTCGAAGGTTTTGGGAGAGGCGATAGCCAAATTGGACGCTTACGTAAAGGAAAACAAGGCCGTGCTGCGCGAAATCCTCGGACAACGTTGGGACCAGGCGCCGACAAACGTTGACCGGAGGAGAGAAGCCCTCCTTGGGTTCCAAAACGTTCAGGGGATCGTTTCGGCGGGCTTGGCCTTGTCAGGACTCCTTCAGCTTGAAGCCGGACTCGCGGACGCCCGGAAGGGCAACGAAGACGCCGGAGCGCTGAGGATTCTGGGAGAGGCGAAATCCAAATTGAGCGCCTACATCAGTGAGAACAAGGCCCTTTTGTTGGAGATCCTCGGACAGAACTGGACGCAAGGCCTGACCGACGCCCAGAAGGGGGCCCTGCAGGGATTCCAGAGCATACACGGGATTGTTTCGGCGGCCATCACACTGGCGGCGCTTCCCAAGACGAAGGAGGAGGTCTCGAGCCGCCTCGGGAAGGTGAACGAGGAGCTGAACGGCCTGC
>JACQPF010000305.1 GCA_016207625.1 Elusimicrobiota bacterium
GAACCTCACCCGCATGGAATCGTTCGTAAAACATATATTCAGTGTTCTCCACAACCTCACCATTCGTTTGACATCCCACAATGGAAATTGCGGAGCGACTTGAGCCGCCAGCAAGAACGCTCCAATGGCACCGTCAATCATTTCCTCATCAGTCCCGGAAGGGTTCAAGCCATTTCTCGTCTCAAACAGCCAGCTTAACATGTCCCAAGAAGCAACCGTGGTCGGGCTTCGCTGAATGGTTTTCATCAGTATCGCATTGGTGATTTCCGAGTCTGCCGAAGCGTCTTCCAAAAATCCGGCCAAATTTATCAGTGAATTCACGTTCAATGGAATATACGCTCGTGCCTTTAAAAACCCGAACAAACGAATCCACTCAACGCCCTGAATATATTCTGAATACTTGTCAGCCCGAAGGGTCTGCGATCCGACCAGATCTCCCAGCACGCCTTCGACCACCGATGGGGATACGGAGACGAAGCGGTACTGCGGATCATCAAGATTCGGCCATATCCGGCTCATGTCAACAACCCCGCCCGTCCTCAGGACCCTCTCGAGATATTCACGAGCGTCGTTCTCCAATTCGAGAGGCATGATATCTGTATACATTCCCGCAAAGACATACGATCCATCGCTGAGCCTGACAAGCGAGAACGTATGTTCTTCAATGGCGAGGTGCCATATATCGTCCGCGCTGAATCCCAATTCGTGAAGGATGCGCGCGAAAAGCCATACGAATGAAACACATTGATATTTGCCGAAAACGGACAAGAACCGAGGGAATCCCATCCCGGCTTGGTATTTCAAGCTTGACCGAATCGCTTCATTCACCTCCTCCAACACATCAAGGTCGGGAGAGCGGGACTTCCATTGAGCTATTTTTGCATGATGTTGACGCGCGAATTGCCGATAGGCCTCATCCATCCCCCTCAGGAAAACTTCCCGTTCCAACTGGCCGGTACGATGAAATATGAATTCTTTCACCAAGATGTTGTCGGGCCGTCGGGCCCAAAACACCAATGCTTCCTCGGGACTCTCATTCAAGGCGATGCTCAGCGTCTCTCCCATGAATTCCTTGGCCAGCGCCTCATCCAGGTCGGTTAAACTCTCGTCTTGGATGAGTTCGAACGGCTTCACCTCATAACTCGGCTTTTCCCCCAACATATTTCCCAGCAAATCCAGAGTTTCGACTTTGTGCCGAAACGCCGATTGGTCTACGAAGTTTTGAATGCGGTCCGCCATTCGGGCCAAATAAATGGCCGCACTGTGGCACCTCCTCGAAAGAACGTGAGACAAGCGAAAATTTTCGTGGTTGACCCCGGGCAACCGGCTGAGGTCATGAATCACGTAAATCAATTCGCTGACCGTAATGTCTTCGGGAACGGTATAGACGAACACGCCGTTTTCTTCTTCGCGCACGAATGGAGCGGAGAGGCCGTTTCGCGGAATAAAGCGGAAGCTCAAATCCGGCGCGTTCAGGCCCACCCAACTGAGGTCAACTCCCATTAGGTTCACTCCCATACCGGCGAACATGTCCCTCTCGCTGTTATTGGCGAATGCGGGCATGTCCAGGAACTCCAAACCCGGCCGGCGACCGAGAAGGAGGGGGCCGGCCGGAGCCGGCGCGGGCGGAGACGCCCTTTTCGCTTCCAGGATTTCAGACAATATCGTCAGAGCTGTGGGTCGAATATCACGGGGAGGATAAACCTGATGATAACAGCCGCCAACCGCTTCGGCCATGGGGTGGTCGCTGGCGGGGCTATCTCCAATGGCGAAGACGGTATTGCCCGGCTTGCGCCTTTCGGCCACTTTCATTTGAATGAAAACGCCCTTCGCCGTCACATTGGCGTGGTAAAACATCCGCCGGCCCACTAAGTCGTTCAAAAATGCGAATGATGGCAGGTCCGAAATAAATTCTTTGACTTCAAGAACGTTCCGACCCCCGGAAACAATATGGATTTCCAGGTCTGGGTCCACCTGCAAGAGTTTTTCCATGAAGCGCAGGCAGCGGAGGAGGTGCTCGTTATTGAACAATGCTATTGACGTCATCGTGCCATCCAAATCCACGGCAATGAATTTGGCGTTCCTCGCCGTTTGCGGATCAACGAACTTGTCATCTAGAAACCATTCGTTCTTCTCCAGCAGCACGGAACGAATGACGTCGGGGGAGGCGCCGACGCCTTGGGTCGTGTTCCCCATGGTCCCCATGAAAAGAGCCACGATCTCTCCATTTTCATTGATGATGAGCGATCCCGACGGCCCCCGCCCCAGGGACGACATGTCCAACGGCTCTGTCACGACTTGGACTTCTCCATCGCGGCCCACGGTGATCGAACGAGGGTTCGCCAGCCTGGTCTCCAGGATCTTTCCCATTCTCGGGAGAGCAATCCCCACCGGTGTTCCCGGGGCCGGGAGACCCCGCGCCAGGGGCAGAATGGAAATTTTTTTGACGTCAATCGCCGCTCGGGGGACTCGGATGACGGCCACGTCCCGAAGGCGCACTTCGCGACCTTTGTCTTCCATACTCTGACCGGCAATCCGCACGATGTCACCGTTGCTTAACACTTCGCCGCGCGCTCTCTGGCCGGAGGCGAAAACCACATCCGCATATTTCTGGTCAACTTCTCCCACCAATTCCACCTCGTCTGCGATCCCGAAATATTTGATTCGCAGCGCATGCATGGGGGCCGCCACATAGATATATTTCGCGTCTATATCCACCACGCCGCCGGAAGCCCCGTCCACCAAGGCGAGGGCGCGAAAGATGTTCTCCCGGTTCGCGGGCCTGCGAGATGGAATGCCCGCGCCCGGCCGGGCCCAGGACAGACCGAGGCGGTGGAACGTTCCCGTCACATGCCCGACATTCCACAGCGAATGGAAGGCCGCGCCGGTCATGAGGCCCAGCAGGCGGGAAGCCTGGGGATCCATGGAGGGGAACGCCGCGGGAAGAACGGCCATGGGGCCGATGAAGAGGAGGTTCTGAAAGATCCGTTGGGACACCCGGCCCACGGCCCAGACCACAAACGTTTTCTCCCCGATTCGGCGGAACTCAGGCAAATCCACCACGAAGAAGTGCACAACCACGGACGCCGCCAAAGCCGCGGCCATCGAGATCCCCGTGGGGTCAACCACGCCCAAAACCTGGTAAACCACGGCTTCCACACTGGGGACCAATAGGCCGATCCTCGGAACCCAATGCCGCCAAGGGCTTCCTTGTGAAATCAATATCGCTTTCTCACCGATGACAAGCCGAGTTTCGCCGCCGCCGGCGGCCCGAACAAGCCCCTCAGGCCCCACAGTCACGTCCAGAAACAGGGTGTCTCTTCTCCCGTCCTCATCCGTTCCATGCAAGGCCAGGGCCAAAGTCGCCTGTTTCCCATGGGAATCAACGCGCAACACATCGGCGTCGGTCACTTCTTTCAGTCGTTTGTGATTGGGGAGGGTTTGTAAGCATTTATCCAGGTCCGCTTGCAATTGGGTCCGAACCTGATCGGTAAGTTGAAAACCGCCCCCCGCCTCCAGCGTTTGCAGCACAGCCAACGCAGGCGTGCCCGTGACAAAAAGTCTTTCCACCACGAACCGTTTCGAGAGATGCGCAATGAGCGGCTCAATGCTGAACGAAGAATCCGCCGCCAGGGTGAGCCTTTCTCCTGTGAAGAGCTTCTCCAACGGCGTCTTGTCCCGGTGGAAGACCGCCAGGTACTCCGTGCCCGTGCCCTCCGTCTCCCCCAGCCGGGGACTTAATATCGCATAAGCCACTCCCTTCTCTTTGAGCCGCCGCCCGATCCCCTCGCTGTGGAAACCCCCGGCC
>JACQPF010000306.1 GCA_016207625.1 Elusimicrobiota bacterium
CCATGGCCTGCACGTTGACGGCGGTGCCGCTGTCCTCGGAGATCTTGTTCAATCGGCGGTAGGAGATGGCGCGGGGGTTCATCCAGCTATTGAACACGGCGTCGCGGGCCTGCTCCAGTTGTTTCGAGGGATCCTGAGGGAAGTCCCGGCCGGTCTTCTCTTTGACCAGCTTCTTATAAAGGTCCACCACGTTCCGAAGGTCCTGGGTGTTGAGCTCGGTGTCCTGCGAGACGCCTTTGGCGTGCTTCACGGACTCGAGGACTTTCTCAAAGTCGCTTTTTTCAATGTCCATCACGACGTTTCCGAACATCTGGATGAACCGGCGGTAGGCGTCCCAGGAGAAACGGTCGTTGCCGGTTTTGGCGGCGAGGCCTTCCACGGCCTGGTCGTTCATGCCGAGGTTCAAGATGGTGTCCATCATGCCGGGCATGGAAAACTTCGCGCCGGAGCGGACGGAAACCAAGAGGGGATCCTGCGCGTCTCCGAACCGCTTGTCGAGGGACTTCTGGAGCTTCTCCATGGCCTCTTTGAATTGAGCGGCCAATTCCTTGGGAAGCTTTTTCTTGTTTGCGTAATAATGGCGGCAGACGTCGGTGGTGATGGTGCAGCCCGGGGGCACGGGCACGCCGGACCGGGACATTTCCGCCAAGCCCGCGCCTTTGCCGCCCAACAGGTCTTTCATGGACCCGTTGCCTTCCGCCTTGCCGTTGCCAAAGAAATACACATACTTTTTTGCCATTTTCGCTGCTCCTTTTGGATTTACCGTATAAGGTAAAGAAAAATGAAGGGGGAAACCGTGAGGTTTGCCTATTGGTGGCCTATATTACTTTTTTCCGACCGCTTTGGAAACAGCTTTCATGAGCTCATCGCGCCAGAACTGCATTTCATGCAGTTCCAAACGCCGCACCACAATGTCCACGCGGCGGTTGCGGCCCTGCTTCTCCGGAGCATCATTGGCCCGAGCCACAAGCTCGGACGGAGGCATCTTGAGCCTGTCCGGCTCGGCAATATCCTTCATATTCTCGTACGCCGGCCACCACTCGGCATAACCCGAGGAAGAGAGCCTTTTGGGCTCAAACCCCAACTCCTCCACCAGGAACCGGGCGATGTTGGTGGCCCGGGCGGCGGAAAGCTCCCAATTGGTGGCGAATGCGGCGCCGGGCCTGAGAGGGACGTTGTCCGTATGGCCTTCCACCGTGACCCGGTTGGGATAGGCCCGGCCCGACGTATCGCTTTGGACCAGCTTCATGATGGCCGCGATGTGCTGGCGGGCTTCCTCCGAAGCCAGTTCCGCCTTGCCGGACTCAAACATGAGCTTGTCCCCCAATGAAATCACAAGCCCCTTCTCTTTTTGGGACATATCGGTGCGGATGCGGTCTTGAAGCTTATTTTCGGCCACGTAGCCGTCCACGCGTTTTTTGATGGATTTCAGTTGCGTGAGGGTGGTGGTGCTGGAAAGGGCGAACAACATCACGAAAAACACCAAAAGCTGAGTGACCAAACAGCCGTACGTGAGGAGCCAATTGGCCCTCGGGCTTTTGTCGTCGATGGAACGTCTTCGCGCCATTTTTCGTGATTAAGAGCGCAGCCGGGTGTTCATGGTGAGCTGGCGCAGGCGCGGCTCGAGATAGGCCTGGAGATTGGCTTCCACCAGCGACGGCGTCGTTCCGGTTTGAAGGAGGAGCACGCCTCGGATAATGATTTCCTTGATCACAAGCTCGGATTCCGACCGTCTTTTCAGCTTCCCGGCGATGGGCAGGCAAACGAGGTACCCCACCACGAGACCGTAAAAGGTGGTGAGGAGGGCCACCGCCATGCCGGCGGCGATCTGGGACGGATCTTCCAAGACGCGCAACATTTTCACCAGACCGATGATGGTGCCGATCATCCCGAAAGCGGGGAAATAATTGGACATCGCATTGAAGATTTCCTGGCCTATTTTATGCCGTTCTTGAATGAAATTGATCTCCGTCTCAAGCGTCTGTTGGATGAAGTTGGCGTCCTGCCCGGCAATGACGAGTTGCACCGCGCGTTTCATGAAATCGTTCTCCATGCCGGCGGCGTCTTTCTCCAGAGCGAGGAATCCTTCCTTTTTGGCGCGCTGTGACAACGTGACGAACTGGCCGATCAAAGTGGAGGTGTCCTCGTCCGGCTCGGCAAAAACTTTTTTGGCCACCGCGAAAGTCTTGGCCACCTGCTTCAAAGGATAGTTCACCAGCGTCGCCGCAATGGAACCGCCGAACGTGATGAGGAACGATGGGAAATCCAGGAATGCGCCGAGAGGCCCAAGGGTATAGCCTCCCCCCTCTTGGGCAATTCCCATAACGATCAGGAACATGCCGAAGAAAAAACCCATCAACGTCATCCAATCCATCGTTTTTCCTCCGCTTTCTATTTCGAGGGCGGCGCCGGCGTCGGCAACGGCCGCGCCATCGCTTCCCGGGTGATTTGAACCTTGTATTCCTTCATCAAAGCGATCACTTGATCAACGGTTTCGCGAACGACGAACTGGTTGCCGTTGGTGAGGACAACCAGCGTGTCCCGCTCCCCTTGAAGAAAAGAGACCAGGTCGGCGTTGACCGCGAACTCCTGCCCATTAAGCCTGTGCAGCTTAATCATCAGATCACCCACGTTAGCACAACTTCCGTTTATCGTCAATGCGGCTACGCATTGTCCCGGTTCGTCGGACGGGGCAATGCGGCTACGCATTGTCCCGGCTTGTCGGACGGGGCAATGCGGGTAAATGTCCTTGTCCGGAGGGATCGGCTATTTCTTACCTTTTCCAAGCTGTTTCGATAAAACGGAATTGAGGATTTTCAATCTCCTCTGAAGCTCTTCAATCTCTTTCTCTCGCGCGGCCAGGTTCTCTTTCAAAAGCCGGCCGGCCTCCACCTCTTCGCCCATTCGCTCCAGCTTCGACGCCATAAGAGAGCTTTGGTCGCTTTTCTCACCCAGCGCTGTTTTCGCGGAGGCCAGCGCCTCCTCCAGGCGGACCGTTTCCGCGGCTTTCCTCTCATAGTCGTTCTTCGCCGCGGCGATGGCCGATTCATTCATGTCCACGACTTTCTGCCAGGCGGCTTTCTCGGCGTAATGCCGTTCGTGGGCCGCGGCCAACTCGTGCTCCTTCCCGCTCAACCGCTCGCGGTGATCGCCTTCGATGTCCCGAATCCGCTGTTCTTTCTCTTCAAGGTCTTTTTGGAGTCCGGCCCGCTCCGTCTCCCAACGGGATGCGTCCTGTCGCCAACGGTCTTCCGCGGACCGCAGAGCCTGCGCCGCCTGCTCCAGTTCGCTCTTGAGCGCCGCCGCGGCGCCTCGCTCCGATTCCAGCGCCCCTTGTAGAACGGACTGATCCAGCCGCCCTTTTTCCTCAAGGCGTTTCGTCTCCGCTTCAAGCCGCGTTTGCAGCTTGGCGACCTCCGCGACCATCTCTTCCCGGCGCCGATTCCATTCCGCCTCTTTCGGCTGCCATTCCTCCTGAATCCGGCGCGCCTCTTCCATGATCGATTCC
>JACQPF010000303.1 GCA_016207625.1 Elusimicrobiota bacterium
GCGGCGACCTCCTCGCCCAGGGGCACGCTGGCGCGGATCACCTTGTTTTTTCCTCTCTTGGCCCCTTTGATGAGATCCCGGGCCTTGTTGGTGAGGATGCGGTCCATCACCGTCCTCTCCGAGGCGCGGACCTCGGCCCAGGCCTGGCGGGCCTTCCTTTTTTTCAGGAGGTGGAGCAGGAGTTCCTGCTCCAGATCCCCCTGGTCCTCCCAGGTGAACCCGTACCGGCCCACCAGCGTTTTGGCCTTGCCCCTGGCCAGGTCCAATTCCCACCGCTCGAACGCCGCATACGCCGACCTCTTTTGATCCGACATGGCTGCCTCCTCCGGACGCGCGTCCGGGCGGAGACAGCCCCAAAAAGACAGAGCCCAGCCGCACCAGGGACGCGAATCCCTGTTGCGCGACTGGGCTCCAGCGGGGCGCTGGCCTAATGGCTCTGGCCCGCTCTTGGCTCTGTTAGAGTCGCTGTGTTATTCCAACCCCCATATTTTCGGGGGATCCGTTATTTACAAACGCGCTGGATGCGGGGCATCCTCCTCCTTCTTGAACCCTACCGATTTTGCCCGGGCGTGACTCTCACACGTCATGGGAGAGGCCGCATCGTCCCCCGAGCATGAAAACCGCTGGCACCTATTGCAGAAAGCAACGGCTTCCCCCCAATCCAGGCGGGGTCTAAAGGTTTGCTGGCAACATGAGCAGGTGATCAATTCGTTTTTTCCTTCATGACGGGGACAAATGAGCTCAAGCCGGCCATCCTCCGTCAGCCGGTGCTCCATCAAAAATTTATAGGTGCGGTAGCGGCGGTGACATTTCCGGCACCGGGTGGTCGTCTGGCCGTTCTTCACACAGACGGGCTCCTTCTTCCCGCAGAACGGGCATCGGACCCTTTTTGTGCCCGGCACTTCGGGCATCTCTGTTTTTTCCACCGCCGATTCTTCGATCATTGTCCTTTCCTGCGTTGCGCTGTACTGCTTTTGCCTCAGTGTATTCCGTTGGGCAAGATCCCTCCAGTTGGATTTCGGGCAAATCCAGTAATGTTTTCGGCCCCCCGGGAGAAACCATTTTCGGTCCCCCCCTTGAGGGTAACCGATGAAGGGCGTCTCCGGGAATTCTAATGAATACCGAAAATTTGAAATGTACATTTCACCCAAAACCGGCCCTTGGGCATAAAAAAAAGGCTGCTGCCCCACGCGTTTTTTGCGCGCGCGAGACAGCAGCCTCCAGTACACCTGGTCAACTGCTAATGGTTTATTGGACTATGGTCGCCGGTCCCCTTCCGCCACCGGCGTCGGACCTACGTGAACTTGACCCTCTCCTTGACGCATTCCACCGCCACCGGCAGGCCGTCTTGGACCTGGACCTTGGCCAGTTCCCCGTGCCTGAGCCGGCGGCAGTAGGCGATCAGTCTCCACCACGCCGGGTGGAGTCCCTTGGGCTCATCGCCCCTGTTCAGGACGCTGTCTGAAATCTTGCCGTATTCCATGATTCGCTCCCTTTCGTGATTCCGTCGTGCTCCATGATGCTTTGCCTCCATTTCACCAGGTGACCCACGTCCAGGTCCAACGGGTTGTTCGCCTCGATCTCCTGGACCGTTTGGGCCATCCGGTCGATCAACGGTTCTATGCCATGCTGGCCCACCTCATGCAACTCCGCCCTTCGGACATTCAAAAAGTGCGTTTCGCAAAATCCCGGGCGCCGCATCCGCGGAGCGAAAATCTCCATGTTGTTGGCATAGGCCTCGTGACAGAGGCGGCAGCGGCACCGCAGGAAGGGGAACTCCTTGAGGACGAATTCCGCCTCGTCCAGCTTGAAGGCCCGGTGCAAGCGGGGGATGTAGAACTTGGGCTGGGCCGGCTTGGGGATGCTGCTGCCGAAGGCGAAGATGTTCCGCGAGGTTTTTCCTGAAAGATCGCAGGTGAACCCCCGGAGGCCGTGTTCATGGAGAAGGCAGGAATAAAAGCCGCCGTAGAGCTTGAAGACAGGCCGGTCTTCCCGGCCCAGGCCCGCCACCAGACGCCGGAGGTTCGCGAGGTGGTCGAGAGATTCTTTTTCTTCGAGGAAATCGTTTACCCAGATCAGGATCCCGTCGCTTCCGTCATTCTCCAGGCTTTCGATGATTTGGTCCGTGACACGGGGCGCGCGGAGGAGGGCCTTGTCCATAAATAGGACGGGACAGATCTTTTCCCCGGCCTGTTTGTATCGCTGCGCCATTTGGGCGCACCGGCGGGTGGCCACAAACCAGGGGTCGGTCAGATCGCGGAAGTAAAAGTAGGGCGGGATCAGGATGATGGGGGTGACGGCGTTAGCCACGTAATGGATGCGGCCGTTGTGGGCTTCAATGGCGTGGTATTTCTCGTGGAAGCGGTTGATCAAATTGCGATTCAAATCCCCGGCCAGCATCTTCTGGCGCTGGTAGTCCAGGGCGTTGCAGGTCATGTCGTCCAAAACCCGCATTTGGCCCAGGAGATCGTCCGAGGTGATGGTCCTTTTTCCCACTGTCTCCGCCAGGAGGGAGCCGTACCGCTCGGCCAAGCGCGTCACGGAAACGCGGGTTCCGCCCTGGCGGGAGATCAACTGGTCCGCGGGGAGCGTAAACAGGTAGGCCATGGGGTCCACGTAGAAGGGCCGGCCCACCTCCCGGACGAAGTTGACCATGTGGGCGGGGGTGGTGGCCCCCACGTGGAATCCATCGAAGTTTTCCAGCATGTCCTGGATGGTCCTCTTGTCTTCCTTGCGGGGCGACAGGAACATCAAGGGCGCGGACGTGCTCTCGGCGTGGAACATCGGAATCCTCCCTGGCTCGGGTCGGGTTTATTCTATTCGAAGTCGGGGTCGATGTACTTGTCCCTGACCTTGGAATTGGCGGCGTATTCCGGGTACTTGTTGTACGTGTAGCGCAGCAATTGGTCGGTCGTCATCTCGCCGTACTTGGCGACGATGTCCTGCACGGATTTCAGGATCTCCGGGTTGTTGGCCTTGGCCCACTTGATCAGGCGGGACGCGATGAGGCGGCCCTTGGGCGTGAGCCGGTACACGGCCTCCACCCGTTTCTCCTCCGGGATCCCCATCTCGCCCATGTCC
>JACQPF010000294.1 GCA_016207625.1 Elusimicrobiota bacterium
CAAATACATGGTCGCCAGGAACTTCGACGGAACGCTGGCCTACACCTTCATGAAGGCGGGCAAGGCTTCGAGCATTTTGAACGAGCGGTCGCAGGACTTGCACGGGCACACCATCATCCGGAACACGGCGAAGATGACATACAACAACGCCGACCTCCTCGCGGGCATGGTCGTGGAGCAGATCGACGCCAAAGGCGAAAAGACCACGACAACGCGGTCCTTCGAATACCATGACGGAGCCAAGTTCTACGACAAGGACACCCAGCGGGTGAAACGCCTCGAGGAAACCGTAACTTCGCCCGGCGGGGAAACGAGGACCCTGTCGCGGGACCACATGGAATACGACGAAAAGGGGAACCTGACCCGGTTCGAGGAGAAATCCAAGGATGAGAACGGGAAGGAATCGCAGAGATGGTGGTGGGACGCCACATACGACGAGAACAATAATTTAACTTCCTACAAAGATCTCAGCCGCGCGGAAGGGGTGGACACATATGTCGACTGGTCGGGGGGGACCTACACCCAAAACCCGAACTGGTCCGAAAAGACGGACGTCATGGATAAGACCCAAGAGCGCTCCAAATGGCTATTGACGGGCTATGAGAGGAAAATCCGCTCCGGCGACGGGACCGTCTCCAAGGAGAGCTGGAGCAACATGACCTACAACGGGTATGAAAACCTCACGGGGTATGACCGGGAAACGGTCGATTACCAAGGGTACAAGATCACGACCTCCTGGAGCGGCCAATTCGACGAGTTCGACCGGGTGGCTTCGTATTCCCAAACCATCACGGACGCCTTCGGCCACACCCAGAAAACGGAGCTCAAAGACGCCGTTTACAACACGGTGGACGACATGCTGGGTTACACCGAAACCACCACATCCGGGGACGGTCAACGGGTCCGGATCGTTTCGGGCAACGAATACGATTCGAAGCACAACCTCCTCACGTCTTATGAGAAAATCACGGACAGCCATGGCCGTGTGACCCTGAAGGATTGGAGCGCCCAGGGAAAAGACCTCGGTTACGACGACAAAGGCCGCCTGAAGGGCTACCGGGAAAAAGAGATCTTCAAAGACGGGGAAACGGTTTTGCGCCGGGACACAACGACGACCGGGATCACTTACGACGGCCTCCAACGCAGGAGCGGAGGGATGGAGAACAGGCACATCTATGGAAATGAGTTCTCAGGTCAAGCGGTTGACCTGCGGGAGGTTGTGGAGACGCTCAGGACGGATGAGACCATCAAAGAAGAAACGGTGACTTTGGACGAGAGCCTGGGCGTCCAAATGCGCATGAGGCAGGTGACGGGTTATGAAGAAACCCGCAAGACCGGCGTGCTGGATATGGCCGGCTCGTCCATGATCCGTCAGTTCACGGAGCACACAAGCCGCACGGACATCACTCCCGCCGGCGCCTACAAAGAAAACAAGCGGACCGTCGGTAAAGATCCGGAAAATCCCGACCGCGTGTGGCTGGACAGCGCGGTGCAAACCGAGCGGGACGGCGTGGTCATCGATGGTTTCGGCCGCATGGTCCGCTTCAAGGAGACGACGACTCAGAACGGAAAGCCGGGCACCAGAACCCGCCGCGAAACGGACCGGATGGTCTATGACGCCGACGGCAACCTCCTGGCCAGCCATGAAAGATCCGTTGCGGATTCCGGTGTGACGATGGACACGGAGCGCGCCAAGACGCAATACGACATGCTGGGACGTGTGAAGGGCTATGAATCCACCGTTGTTCAGGAGGCGGAGGGTATCCGGAAAGTCTCGCAAGTCGCGCGGGACCGGGTGACCTATAGCGGATTAAACGACGTCGCCGGCTACCACGAGAGCGTGTCCCGGGACGATTCGGACCTCAAGGAAGAGATTGAATGGACGGGCGCATACAACCTGTTCGGGCAAAATCAAACCTCCGGCCAAACGACCCGCCGATTCGGCGGCGACGGAGGAAGCCGGTATGATGTGACGGATGTGACCCGCACCTACGACATGGCCTACAATCCGGATGGCACCTTGAAAGGGTCCGTTGAGGAGCTGGTTTCCAGCGCTTCTCCGGACAAAATGACCATCAGCATCCTGGACAACGCCACCTATGACGACGCCGGCCGCATGTCGGGGTATGAGCAGGCCCGGCACGAGGTGAGCGCGGGAGCCGTGGGCCATGATGGTTCCGGCCGTTTCGTAATCGATGAGTCGAAGGCCGCTCTCCACGACATGTCCCGCTCCACGCGATCCGAAACGGCCTACAACGCCTTCGGGTTGGCCACAGGGTATACCGAAGTCCTCCAGGACAATGGTTTGACGACGGCGAACAAGGTGTCCGGGATTCATTACGACTCCCATGGCCGCATGCGTGAAACCCACTCCGTCACCCGAAAGAGCGGGGAAGAACAACGGCTCAATTTCTTTTTCGAGGGGCAGCGGTTGACGAGCCTCCAGCTGGCCGCCTTGCTGGACGCGAGTGCGGGCGCCACGCTGGAGGGCCTCGTCGGCGCGGGGGTCCTTGAAGCCAAATACGAGACCCAGACCGTCAATGAAGAGGCCGCCAGCTCGCGCACTGGCATCACCTACGACGGCTTCGGCCAGATGCTGGATTACACCGACACGATGTTCAACGCCGACGGATCCATCGTGGTCATCCGCACTTCGAACGTCAAATACGACAGTTTCGGCCGCATGTTGAGCTATCAAACCGATACGAACCAATCCGGGACCGTGGGCCGTCTGGTGTATAAACTGAACGGCGACATCGTGACCGCGCAAGGCCTGACGGAACTCCTGGCGGACGGATCCCAAAGCGTCTGGGGCCTCCTGCAAGGAGACCCTCCCGTCTTGACGATTGAAATCGGAACCAATGAATTGGGAAGAGAGAGCAATACGAGGCGGTCCGGCCTACAGTACAACTCCCACGGCCAATTGGTGGGTTACCAAGAGGCCTCCAGCGACCCGGCGAACGGCGTCCTGGCCCAAACGACGAGCACCACCATGACCTATGCCAAGAACGGCCAAACGGCCGAACAGAAAACGCTGACCATAACGCAATACACCACGGGCGCGCGGTCCGAGTCGGTCAATACGATGACGTTCTCCTATGCCGAGAACGGCCAACCGTTGGGCGCCGTCAGCGACGGGACCTCCACCTCCTATGAAATTCCTGTCTACACGGATATGGATCAAGACGGCACCCCGGAGACTCTCACGACGCCCGATCCGGTGGTTTCAACTTCGCGCCAGCTGTTCCGCGCCTTCAACGGGCAAACCCAGTTGATCTTTCAATCCAGCGAATCCACCGTCGAACAGCCGGACGGCAAGGTGGATGAAAACCTCTCCCATACCTTTTACATATACGATCCCACCGGGCGCTTGATCGGGGGCGTGTCGGAAAGCCGGAACACGAGCGTGGACGGTTTCGGCACCACCGCGGAGACCAAGACCACGCAATTGATGTCGGCGTTTCAAGGGGAGTTGAAGGCGATCATCAGCATCAGCGCAGGAGCCGTCAACAACGTAGACACATCCACCAGCCGCAGCGTAACGACCACGGTCTACAATTATGACGAGCAGGGCATCGGCACCTACGGTTTCGGCGCGGGGGAAACGGTCACGGACGACCCCTTTGGAAGCCAAACCGTCGAAAGGAACTGGCAGATGTATTATTTCATCGCCGGCCAGTTCCGCCTGATCGATTCCGACTCCAGCTCCGAAACGCACGACGTGCTGGAAGGCGGAGGGGAAGGAGGGGGAGAAGAAGAATCCGCAACGCCCGGCGGGGACGAGGAACCTGAACCTGGGGAGGGAACGCCCGAACCGCCGTCGGGAACGCCAGCTGAAGAGCCGGAGCAACCACCGGCGCCCGAGCCGCCCGCACCCCCCCCGCCCGTAACTCTCCCTTACGA
>JACQPF010000295.1 GCA_016207625.1 Elusimicrobiota bacterium
TCACCCAGAGCCGTGAGGATTTGGCTGCGAAGGGCTTCGCCGCGGGTCAGAGAGTCCCCCAACTCCTCTTCAATGCCCGGGCCGATGGTGGCCGTATAGAACGTGACGGCCACGGGTTTGACGCCGGCCTCATTGGCTTGGTCCCACAAAAAGGCAACCCATTCAGGGGCTTCCTTGTGTCCGAGAGTGTTGTATAGCGCGGCGGTGGAGAAAAGAGCGTTGGTTTTTTGAATCTCCGCTTCCACCGCTTTCTCAAGCTCCGGGGTCATCAACGTGCTCCCCGTCAGGGCCTTCAGCCCTCGGTAGACCACGTTCGACCGCGCCTGGACTCGAAACTTTCTAATTTTTTTCATAATGGCCCAAACGGGAATTGAAGCCCGGCCCCCTTGTATTCAGATTTTGCTTTTCGCTCAGGCTTGAAAACCACGTAATCGGTGTAGAAGGTGAAGGCCCTCGGAACCCGAAGGGCCAGCCGCCCTCGATAGTCGTCGGCGCGATGGGTGGCCCCGTTCTCGTAAAAAAAACGCTGCCAGCGCCCCGTCACCTGAATCCAACGAGTGACGGCTTGTTCAAACCCGGCCCCCCAAGAGAAGCTGACGAACCCATGCCTGCGTTCAGGGCTGACGGCCGCGTCCGTTTGAGAAAGAAGGAGGAGTTGCCCTTGGCGGATCTGATTATCCACTTTCTTATCATAAGAGGTGAAGTCCGCTAACAAGTTCAAAGACGTGCGGCCCCTCCATGTTTCCGTCGCGCGAAAACCGAGGGACCTTTCCTTGATTAAGAACCATCGCAGCGTGGACGTGGAAGCTTCAAGGCGTTCTTCAAACGTCGATCCCGACCAGACCACGCCGAACCGGCTTTCCAGCGGTCCCCGTGTCAAAGGCGCCTCGATGTTGAGGCGAGGGAAAAAACCGGGCCCCCACGCGAAAAAAGAAGCGCTCCATCCATGCGCCCGATAGGCTCCCGTAGTTTGAGAGATGGAGGGCGTCGTCCAAAAAGACAGACCCAGGGACAACTGCTGAAAATACTCAACCCCAAGCTGCAATTGGTCGGTGCGATGCGTGCCTGGTGCGCCGTCCCGGGTGCGGCGAGTCTGGGCCGCGCGAAAAAGATAGACGGGCGTGTCGAATTCTTCCGGCCTCTTCCAAGGGAGGCGGAGCGCGCCTGAAACGGATGTCAGCCGGTCTCCGGCCGGGCCTTCCAGGGCATGGCCGTCCGCCTCGAACCCCGCGAAAAGAGGAGGCGGCGTCCCCTCCATCCCGGACATCAAAAAAACAAGAAGGCAGGCCGCGAAGAGATGAAGTGGCTTGGGGATAAGGGGGTTACCTGAGATTTTTTTGGCTGCGGCGCGTCTGCCAGACATACACCATGGGCGTAGCGATGAAGAGGGTGGAATAGGATCCGACAACGACGCCGAACGTCAACGCGAGAGAGAAATCGCGGATCACTTCTCCGCCGAAAAAGAGCAGGGAGAGGAGGACGAGGAACACCGTCAAGGACGTGATGATGGTCCGGGAGAGCGTCTCGTTCAAAGACCGGTTGATGAGGACGTCGAGGGGCTCTTTCCTCCGGGCCCGCAGGTTCTCACGGATGCGGTCGAAGATCACGATGGTGTCGTTGATGGAATAACCGGCCAGGGTGAGGAGCGCCGCGATCACCGTGATGGAAATTTCGCGGTTGGTCACGGAAAGGAAGCCGACGGTAATGAACACGTCGTGGGCGAGGGCGAAAACGCCGGAGACGCCCCAGATCCAATTCTTGAACCGGAACGCCACGTAGAGGACGATGCCCAACAGGGAAAAGACGACGGCGAGGAACGCCTGCTTCATGAGGTGCCGGCCCACCACGGGGCCCACGAACTCCACGCGCTCGATCTCGAAGGGGTTCTCGGCGAACGCCTTGTTGAGCGCCGTCGTGACTTGAGTCCCCAGCTCGTCCTTATCGGCGTTCTCCGCCGACTTATAACGGATGATGATGGCGTTGCGGGTCGGGACCGTTTGAAGCTCCGCGCCTCCGAGCTCCGCCTCGCTCAAGGCTTTGCGGACGTCTTCCAAGGAAACCGGGTTCTTGAAGAACCCCTGGATGAGAGTTCCCCCCGTGAAGTCGATGCTCAAGTTCGGACCTTTATGGAAGACCAATGAGCCAATGGAGATCAGCGCCAGGACGGCCGAAAGGCCGAAGAAAATGTTGCGGAGTTTCAAGAAGTCGAAGTGGGGGGTTTGAAAGAATTTCATTAGACGCTCAATTTCTGGACGGGACGAGCCATCATCCATAGGTCATAGACCGCATGGGTCACAACGATGGCCGTGAACATGGAGACCATGAGCCCGAGCATCAAGCTCATTCCGAACCCTTTCACGGGCCCCGTGCCGAACTGGAAAAGGAACACAGCGGCCAACACGGTGGTGAGGTTTCCGTCCAAGATGGCCGAAAAGGCTTTTTCATACCCCTGATCGACGGCCAGCCGCGGCGTTTTGCCGAGGCGAAGCTCTTCCCGGATGCGCTCCAGGATCAGGACGTTCGCGTCCACCGCCATACCGATGGTCAGGATGATGCCCGCGATGCCGGGCATCGTCAGCGTGGCATGGAAAGCGGCCA
>JACQPF010000296.1 GCA_016207625.1 Elusimicrobiota bacterium
GGTGGAGCGGGAACTGGCCACCGTGCGGACGCTCCTCGAACTGACCTCTTTAGAGACCTCTCGTCCATAAGGGCGTCGAAACATGTCGAAAACTAAAAACAGCGGTTTTCTGCTGACCGGCGTCCTCCTCCTGCTGGCCGCGGGAGTCGGCGCCTATTCCTTCCGGCTCTGGAGCCATTCGCTCTTCGGACAACTGGCGTTGATCACCTCAAAGCGCGAGTTGAGGCGCCCGGTTCAGTTCTACTCGGACGCGCGGGCGCTGCGCGCCGGGGAAATTCTTTCCCCGAAGGAAGTGGAGCGCTTGCTTCAAGAGCGAGACTATAGCCCTCTCCCGGACACTACCCCGCCCGTCTTGCCCGGTCAATACCGGTTTTCGGGGGAAAACGGGATGGAGGTCTTCGTCAAACCTTTCAACGACCCGGACGCTCCGCAAGTCGCGGGTCTCTTCCGGCTCGATTTCGAGGAAGGATCGCTGTCCGGGATCACGGCCATTCCGGATGGGGATTCATTGACGGAGATCCGGCTGGAGCCCTTGCCCTTGAGCGGGTCCACGGGTGGCTCCGCGGAGACAAGTCTTTGGGTTCCCCTTGAAAAGATCCCGCCCGCGCTGATCACCGCCGTCGTTCATTCCGAAGACCGGCGCTTTTACCAGCATCACGGCATCGATTTCAGGGGCCTTCTGCGGGCGGCGTGGATCAACTTCCGGGGGTCGGGGATCCAACAGGGGGGAAGCACGCTCACGCAACAGATGGTGAAGAACGCCTTCCTCACGCCGGAGCGGACGTTCCGCCGCAAACTCAAAGAAATGGCGCTGGCGCTGGCCCTGGAATGGCGCTACGGGAAAAACGATATCCTCGAGATGTACCTTAACCAAATTTACCTCGGCCGAGACGGCCTGCGGGGCCTGTACGGGGTGGAGGAAGCCAGCCGTTCTTTTTTCGGCAAACCGGTTTCGGACTTATCCTTGGATGAATGCGCCCTCCTGGCCAGTTTGATCCCTTCGCCCAACAAATACCATCCCCGCCACTCGCCGGTGAGGGCTCGCCGCCGGCGAGACCAGGTCCTCGCCCTCCTGAGGCGCCAGAACCAGATTCCTGAGCCGGATTACCAGGAAGCCGCTCGGCGTCCCATCGCGCTCGCTCCCGTCAACGACGGGATCGAAGGCCTCTACTACGCCACCTGGGTGCGGCAAATCCTTGAAGAGGAGTTCCCCGGCGCGCTCCTCGACACGGCGGGGTTTCGCGTGCACACGGCGATGGATATGGACCTTCAGAAAGCCGCCGAAAAAGCCGCCGAGGGGAAATCCAAGGAGACCGTGACTGAGCCGAGGGAGGCGAAGAAATGGTTGGAGGGCGCCAGCCCGGAGACCGCCGTGGTGGCCCTGGACCCTTACACCGGCCACGTGAAAGCCTTGGTCGGGGGAAGGAACTACAACTCAAGCCCCTACAACCGCGCCGTCCTCTCCCGCCGTCAACCGGGATCGGCCTTCAAACCCATCCTGTTCGCCGCCGCGCTGGAATCTCATGAGGCCACCCTGGCGACGTTCTTGGAGGACCAACCTCTACGTTTGCGACTGGGGTCCCGGGAGTGGAAACCGCGGAATTACGACGGGAAATACCGTGGAGCCGTCTCCGCGCGGGAGGCGCTGGTGCACTCCATCAACATCCCGGCCATCCACTTGCTGGAGAAGACGGGGACGGACGCCGTCCTGGAATTGGCCGCTGCCCTCGGCATCCGAAGCCCTTTACGGCCCAACCCTTCGTTGGCCCTGGGGACATCGGAGGTCACGCCGCTGGAGATCACGACCGCCTACGCCGCTTTCGTAAACGGCGGCCATGCGGTCAAGCCGCTGTTCATCCGGTGGATTGAAGATCCTAGGGGGAACGTCGTCCGGCGGTACGAGCCCGACTCAAGGCCCGTCCTTTCGTCGGAAACGTCGGCCTTGATGACGAACGTTTTGCAAGACGTCGTGGAGCGGGGCACGGGGCGCAACGCGCGGACTTTAGGGTTTGTCGGTCCCGCGGCGGGGAAAACCGGCACCTCCGACAACCACACCGACGCCTGGTTCATCGGTTTCACGCCCCGGCTCCTCTGCGGCGTGTGGCGGGGGAACGACCTCCCCGCCTCCCTGGGGCGTTCGGCCTCGGCTCTGGCCATCCCGGTGTGGGTCCAAGTGATGAAATCCGCCCCGGGAAGGAATCCCGCAGAGGAATTCCCGAAAAACCGGAAACTCGTTCAAGTCAAGGTCGATCCGGCCAACGGGCTCCGCGCGCGCATGAGCTGCCCCACCCCCGTCTCTGAGCTCTTCGTCCGGGGGACCGCCCCCGAGGACGCCTGCCCCGATCACATCAAAGGCCTCCCCAAACTCCTCAATCGCTTCTGGGGCTGGTTTAAAAAACCTTGAACAAGGAACCGATGATACTCTAATTGTGTCTGAATAGGACGGGGCGGCGCTCGTCGGAGGCGAAGCGGCACTGGGGGCCCAGGGTGACGATTCGGGTGGCGATACGCTCCACGAAGTTGGGCTCGTGGGTGACCACCACCATCGTGAGGCCGTCGTTTGAGAAATCCTCCATGACTTCGATGATCTCGTTCTTCATGGCGGGGTCCAGGCTTGAGGTCGGCTCGTCGAAGAGCACGGCCTCCGGGCGCATCGCCAGGGCCCGGGCGATTCCCACCCGTTGCTGTTGCCCGCCGGAAAGAGAGGCCGGATAAGCGCCCGCCTTGTTCTCCAGCCGGACCCGCTTCAGTAAACCCAGCGCTTCCGCTCGCGCTTCTTCCTCCGGCCTTTTGAGGACCCGCACGGGCCCGATGGTGAGGTTCTCCAGGACCGTGAGGTGGGGGA